>UQOG01000001.1 GCA_900542615.1 uncultured Eubacteriales bacterium
CCCCCGGCCCCTGGCTTTCAGGGCGCTTTGCGCCCAGCCGCCGCCCCCCCGGGGCCCCCGGCGCTTCCACCGGCGCCAAAAATGGCAGGGCGGCAGGGAAGGCCGGCAGGACGGGGCGCGGCCCGGGCCTGCACCCGTAGGCAAAGCCGCTGCCCACGGCCTACGGGCAGCGGCGGCGGGAGAGGAAGGCCGCGGGCAACCATCCTGGGGCGGCCACTGCCCTTGGGGCGCGAATCTCGCCGTGCGCGCAGCACCGCCGTGCGCGCAGCACGGTCAGATCTTCATGCACACGTCCCAGGCCCGCCAGATCACCGTGCGCAGATTGCCCACGGACTTGGCGTCCCCCACCAGGTGTACCTTGCGGGAGGCGGGGAAGCTGGGCTTGGGGTCATAGCCCACGGACACGATCACGCTGTCGCAGGGGATCTCGAAGGTTTTGCCGGTTTGGTCCTTGGCGGTGACGCCGTCCGGCCGGATCTCCTGGATGGTGGTGTTCAGGTGGACGGGGGCCTGGTATAGGGCCAGGGCCTCCCTTAGGTAGGAGCTGTTGGCCAAGCATACGCCCTTGGCGGCGATCAGGTCGTTTTTCATTTCCACAATGGTGGGATGCTTGCCCTGGAGCAGCAGCTCGTAGGCGATCTCGCAACCGGTGAGGCCGCCGCCCAGGATCACCACCCGGTCGCCCACCGGCGCGCCGGCCAGGAAATCCGTGGCTTCCAGGGCGTGCTCCAGGCCGGGGATGGGGGGCTTTTTGGGGGTTGCCCCCGTGGCCACGATCACCGCCTCCGCCTGGAGGGCCTCCAGGCTTTCCACCGGGGTGTTCAGCTTGACGGCGATGTTGGGCTGCTTATCGATCTCCCGGCAATACCATTGGATCAGCTCCCGGTCTTTTTCCTTATAGGAGGGGGCCGCCGCTTGAACGAATACGCCCCCCAGCCGGCCGGACTTTTCATACAGGGTCACCTGATGGCCCCGCTGGGCCAGCACCAGGGCGGATTCCATACCGCCCACGCCGCCGCCGATCACCGCCACCTTTTTGGGGACGGCAGCCTTTTCCAGTTTATACTTTTTGCTCTGCATGGTGCGGGGGTTGAGGGCGCAGCGGGCCATGTGCAGGGCGTCCATCAGATCCTGGTCGTTGGCCACCCCCTCGTAGTGGGCCATGGTGAAGCAGGCGTTGTGGCAGCAGATGCAGGGCTTAATGTCCGCCTCCCGGTCCTCCAGCATCTTGGTGACCCATTCGGGGTCCGTAAGGAACTGGCGGGCCACGCCCATGGCGTCGATGCGGCCGGCCTGAATGGCTGCAGCCGCTTCCTCGGGGCACATGCGGCCCGCGCATACCAGGGGGATGTCCACCACGCCTTTGAGCTGGGCCACATAGTCCAGGTTGCAGTTTAAGGGCATATAGGCCGGGGGATGGGCCCAATACCAGGCGTCATAGGTGCCGTTGTCGCAGTTGAGCATATCGTAGCCCGCGTCTTGGAGGAACTTGGCCGCGATCTTGGATTCCTCCATATCCCGGCCCACCTCCACATAGTCGGTCTCCTGGGGCAGGGCGCCCTGGCGGAAGCCCTTGGTCTTGGAGACCACGCTGTAGCGCAGGGAGACCGGGAAATCCTGGCCGCAATCCCGCTTGATGGCCTGGACGATCTCGGCGGCAAACCGGTAGCGGTTCTCCAGGGAGCCGCCGTATTGGTCGGTGCGCTGGTTGGTGTATTTGAGGGCGAATTGGTCCAGGGTATAGCCTTCATGCACCGCGTGGACCTCAATGCCGTCCACCCCGGCCTCCTGGCACAGCTTGGCGGTTTTGGCAAAGGCTTCGACGATCTGCTGGATCTCCGCCACGGTAAAGGGCCGGGAATATACCCCGTCCGCCCAGCGGTTGGGAGTGGCGGAGGCGGAAGCCAGGATGAAGTCCATATCGAAGATGGGCTTGCCCAGAAACCCCAGCGCCTTGTTTTTGGCCATCTTTACCATGATGTCGTTCACCGCCATGGCCCGGCCGAAGCCGGCGGTCAGCTGGATGAACAGCTTGGCCCCGGTCTTATGAAATTCCTCCATATAGGCTTTGAGGGCCTTGAACTTGGCCGGGTTCTGATAGAGCCAGCGGCCGCCCATGGGGTCCCGGATGGGGGCGATGCCGGGGAGCAAAAGCCCCACGTTGTTCCTGGCCCGCTCCAATAGGAAGTTGGCCGCCTCCCGGTCAAAATGGTTGGGCTCCATCCAGCCGAAGATGGAGGTGCCCCCCATGGAACACATGACAATGCGGTTTTTGATCTCCACCTTGCCGATCTTCCAGGGGGTAAACAGTGGCTGATACGCTTGTTTCATCAACAATACCGCCTTTCCTCAGTCGATTGTAACCGTGCCGTCCTCGGCCACGGATAGGGTCATACCATCCTGCACATAGGCGAGGAATTCCTCCCCTAAGCTATCCACCACCGGCATTTTGGCCTCCGTCCATACGGCCGCCAGAATGGCGCCGGAAGCGGCCAGGGAATCGATGGGCTTGGAAAAGAGCATACATGCAGGCTGCTTGCCCATGGCGCAGGCCGTGTAGAGCACCATGCCGCCGGTGGTGGAGCCGATGGTTTCCGGCAGGCAAAGGGCTTTGCCCAGCATGGGCTTTTTGTAAAGGTCCGGGTTGTTCTGATCGCCGCATTTCACCTGCTTATCCCCGAACATGAGGGCCATCTGATAGCTGGCCAGGGTGTTGAACCCGCCGTGGGAGACCAGAGCCTCCGCCTGGACGGCGCCGGGGGTCACGGGACGGCCTTTGAAGGTTTTAGACATGGGAATTTCCCTCCTTGGTGATCTTGTCCAGGATCTCGGCGTCGGAATAATAGCGGGCGCTGGAATAGGTGCGCAGCTTGTTGGAGGAGGTGATCACCGGCATCTTCTTGGACAGGGGATTGTTCATGTACATCAGGGGGCAGATGTAGCTGAGGATGACCCCGGTCTTTTCCAGGCGGGGGGCGTATTCGGTCTGCCGGAAGGCCCGGATGACCCCGGGCGCGGAGGTGAATACCGTGGGGATGACCACCCGGCTGTTGCCTGCGGCCGCCAGGGCGTCCTCCAGCTTGACCGTCCAGTCCTTAAGCTGCTGTAGGGTCATATGGGGACAACCCATGAAGCAGAGCTTTGGCTTGGCGTCCAGGTCCTTCCAGATGCAGGGATAGCTCGCCCGCACCCGGGCCAGCTCCTGATCGTCCACCACGTAGACCGGCGCGTCCGGCCGGATCAGGTCGGCCCCCTGCTCCCGGGCCTCGGGGGTCAGGTTCTCGATATGGTAGAGGCCCACGGAGCCGTTGGAGGCGCAGGCGGCGCCAAAGTCCTTGAGATAGGCGCAGGCCCGTTCGTTCAGCTCCCCGCCCAGCCACTGGTCCAAACCCCGCACATAGGGCACCTGCTCCAGCACCTTCATACCCACGGCGGAGCCCAGGAGTTGGGCGTCGGGCAGGGCGCTGGTCCTTACCTCCACGATCCAGTCCGCCCGGCGGCCTTCGTGGGTGAGCAGGCCGAATTCCGGCACAAAGCCCGCCATGGAGCCCATCAGCTCGATGATGCCGGAATTCCGGTTGCACCGGGCGCCCAGGACGCTGTTGGCATACACCACCGCCGAGGACTCCGCCCAGGATAGGACGTCGCCCCGCTTGGGCACGTTGCCGGCCTCCGGCAGATAGCAGGCGCAGGTAAAGGCGTCCTCCCCCATTAGGCCCAGCTTGGCCAGCTGGGCTTCATAGCGTTCCTGCTGGCTGTACATGGCCTTGAATACCAGGTCCTGCAGAAAGGAGGAGGGGATATTTTTATCCAAAGGCCGGGGATCCGCGGAAAAGGGCTGCTTGCTCACAGCCCCGGCCTGCAACAGGGTATCGTACAGCTCGTACACCGGCTTCATCACCCCGATGCCAAAGCTGATGACCGTGTGGCCGTATTGGCTGGTGATGGGCACCATCCGCTCCGCGCCAAAGGCTTCCCCGTACATGACCAGGGTCTTTACCACCTTGGCCATGGTTTCGCCCTGGGCGCCGTCCAGCAGCGCCTGCTGCGCGTTCGTCAGGATCATGGTCAACATCTCCTTTTCATGAAATTTTGCCTGTAGGAAAAATACAAATAGATTGATATGAATTACACAAACAAAAGTATACTACATTGGTCGCCAGAAGGAAACCCCTGGGAGAAAACGCCCCTTGCTCCTGCGCAAAAAAAGCCTTATAGTAAAAACAAACAAACCATTAGAGCGGGCCCTCCCGCTTAGTACGTTAAAAGGAGAAAGAATATGGCAGGGAACATACCCCCCATTGGGCTGGGGGTATATAAGGCGGGAGACGCGGTATACCGCGCGGTGCGCTATGCGCTGGAGATCGGTTACCGGCATGTGGACTGCGCCAAGATCTATGGCAATGAGGCCCAGGTAGGCAAGGCCATCCGGGAGAGCGGCATCCCCCGGGAGGAAATCTACGTGACCACCAAGCTGTGGCCCAAGGATTATCCCAACGCCAAAGGGGACGCCCAGGACCGGCTCCGCTGCCTGGGCTTGGAGTATGTGGACGCGATGCTGCTCCATTGGCCCGGGGTGGATGCGGCGCTGCGCTATCGGGCATATGAGGCGCTTTTGCAGATGCAGCAACAGGGCCAGGCGCGCCAGGTGGGCGTCTCCAATTTTCTGATCGACCAGCTGGAAGACTTGGCTGCCCAGGGCTTGCCCAAGCCTGTTTGCAACCAGCTGGAGGCCCATCCCTGGTATCCCCAGCGGGAGGTGCGGGCGTATTGCCACCGCCAGGGCATCCAGGTGGTCTGCTGGGCTCCCTTGTTCCGGGGCGCCTGGAAGGAGGCGCCGGTTTTGGCCCAGATCGCCCAGGCCCATGGGAAAACCCCAGCCCAGGCGGTGCTGCGCTGGCATGTGCAAAACGGCGACTGCCCCATCCCCAAATCCGTTACCCCCAGCCGCATCGCCGAAAACCTGGATATTTTCGACTTTGCCCTGGCCCCGGAGGAGATGGCCGCCATCGACGCCCTGGAGGACGGCCGCCATATCTCCCACGATCCCCATACCTACGACGGCGCCCGCTAAGGCTTCGTCTCCCCTTCGGCCCCGGGCCCTTGGTTCCGGGGCCTTTGCTGTGTTCGGGCAAGCAAACTCCCCCTTGCGGCCCAGACTGCCCCAGGTTACAATGGGAATGCCGCAAAGGCGAAATCCAAGCGGCAGCAAGGAGCACAGCATGTTGTACCACGCAAAAAACGCGACCCTTTGGGCCGGGGATATCTCCATGGATTATGTCCGCTTCGGCAACGGGCCGGAAGCCCTGGTGGTGATCCCCGGCCTGGGGGATGGGCTGAAAACCGTCAAAGGGGCCGCCCTGCCCCTGGCGGCCATGTATCGGGGCATGGCCCGTTCGCCCTATACCGTGTATGCCGTCAGCCGGCGGGCGTCCCTGCCCCCGGGCTTTACCACGGCGGACATGGCGGAGGACCTATACCTTGCCATGGGCCTGCTGGGCATCCAACGGGCCGCCGTGGTGGGCATTTCCCAGGGGGGCATGATCGCCCAGCACCTGGCCCTGCGCCACCCGGAAGCGGTGAAAAAGCTGGTGCTGGCGGTGACCATCTGCCGCCAGAACCCCCTGATCCAGCAGGTAATCGGCCGCTGGGCTGGCCTGGCCCAGCAGGGGGATTACCGGAGCATCCTCCTGGATACGGCGGACAGGAGCTTTACCCCGCCCTATTTGAAAAAAGTCCGCTGGGCCTATGGCCTCTTCGGCAGCCTGCTTCGGCCCCGGGACCCGCAACGCTATCCCATTATGGCCCGGGCCTGCCTCAGCCACGACGCCTATGCCCAGATCCCCGCCATCGCCTGCCCTACCCTGGTCATCGGCGGCAAGCAGGACGCCATACTGGGCTATGCAGGCGCCCTGGATCTGCACGACCGCATCCCCGGCAGCCGGTTGCTCCTATACCCCGATTATGGCCACGGCCTCTATGAGGAGGCAAAGGATTTCCTGCCCCAGGTGCTGGCCTTTTTGGCCTGACCAAGCTTATACGATCAGCCATCGGCATGTTGCCGGCGGCTGTTTATATTTTTGGGAAGCAATTTATGAATAAAGAATTGACAAATTGTTTGAAATCGTCTAATATATATATATATATATGCAGTTTATGGCTAAACAAGATGAATTTGTTTGATTTTAATCAAGTTTGGAGGGAATCTTATGCGCTGTAAACAAAAATTCCTGGCCCTGCTGCTCGCTGTGGCCCTGGTGCTGGCCATGTCTTCTACCGCCCTGGCGGATGGGGAGGTATGCAAGATTGAGAATACGACATACGACACGCTGCAAGCGGCGGTGGATGATGTTCCCCAAGATGCTCCCACTCCGACGACCATTACCCTGCTGGACGATACGACCGGCGGCGGGGTGAAGGTAAAGAGCGGGCAAAATATCATCTTTGAATTAGGCGGCCACGCCTATACGGTTAATGAAAAAACGGTAGGCTCCTCCGGCACGGAAACCAACGGCTTCCAGCTGTTAAAGGGGTCCACCGTGACTTTCCAAAACGGCACTATCTATGCGGGAGGCTCTGCGAGGATCCTGCTGCAAAACTACGCGAATCTGACGTTGAAGGACGTGACCCTGGATGCGCGGGGAAACACCAAGTGCGAATACGTTTCCAGCAACAACTGCGGGACGGTAAACATCATCGGCGACACCAGCATCTATGCTGCGGAAGGAGAGGCGGCCTTTGACGTGTATTATTGGCCTGATGGAGGCTATGGCGACGGCGTCATCGTCAACGTGGACACCACCGGAACCATTGCTGGCCGGATCGATTATACCAACGATGGAACGGCCACGCAAGAAGACGTCGCAGAAAATGCTAAGCTGAATATCATAGACGGTAACTTTACCGGCACGTTCAACATTCAAGAAGAAGAAGTCGGCAAGGCTGGTATCACCGTTTCCGGCGGCTCCTTCACCACCTCCAATGCCTCAACCATTAGGCCCTACCTTGCCTCCGGCTACGAGCTGGTGAACGGGAACGTGGTTTCCGCTTCCTCCCACGACGACGGCGACGATGGCAGCATCGGCTATCCGCCCACCATTCTGTCCCCCACGGGGAACCAGGTGGTAGCGGTCATGGCCAATGGGACCGTCACCCTGTCCGTGGATGCCACCGGGGTAGGCTTTGGAGGCTACCAGTGGTATGTGAACCGTGGGGACGGCCTGGGCTTTGTGCCGGTGGCGGGGGCTACCGGGTACAGCCTGACCCTGTATCCCACCTTTGCGGACAACGGCAGCCAGTATTACTGCCGGGTGATGAACGGCTATGGCTATGTGGATAGCGGCTACTTCACCCTTTCCGTGGTAGGCGGCATGGTGCCCAAGACCGGCGACCAGGTGAGCGTCACCCTGTGGGTCTGCCTCATGGCCCTGGGCGTTGCGGGAGCGGCAGCCGCCCTGGCTCGCCGCCGGAGCAGATAAGGACAACACGGCAGTACGAGGCCGGCGCATCGAGGGATGCGCCGGCTTTTTTGATGGAGGCTTCGACAATTTGGGAAAGGTATGGACAAACGCCGCGCCTTGTGCTAATATAAATCGGTTTTCCCAGGGAAAAGAAGGCGTTGCAGCAGGCGCCGGTCCGGTCCCTGCGGCTTGCGCGGGGGCAGGACGTGGAAATGCAGCAAAAAAATTGTTTTTTTTCATGTTTTCTTCATTTTCCCACGCTATACTGAAAGATAGCGGGACAAGCACGCCGGCTTCCACCCGATATCGCCCCGGAAACCAAATTGTGAAACACAAAGGAATACGCCCATGATCGCATTGATACCTGCCTATGAACCGGATGAAAAGCTCTTGCCCCTGGTAGACGCTCTGCTTTCGCGGGCGTATACGGTGGTGGTGGTGGACGATGGCAGCTCCCCGGCGGCCCAGCCGATATTTGCCCAGCTGTCCCCGGCGGCGATCCTGCTGCGCCACGGGGAAAACCGGGGCAAGGGCCGGGCCATCAAGACGGGCTGCGAATACATCGCCGCCCATTTTCCGCCCCAGGAGGGGGTGGTCACCGTGGATGCGGACGGCCAACACCTGCCGGCGGACATCGACGCGGTATGCCGGGCCTGGCGGCAAAATCCCGAGGCCCTGGTGCTGGGCTCCCGCCGGTTCACCGGCAAGGTGCCCCTGCGCAGCCGCCTTGGCAACGCCATTACCCGCTTCATCTTCCGGGTGGCCACCGGGGTGGCGGTGTACGATACCCAGACGGGGCTGCGGGCCTTTTCCGTATCCCGCATCCCCATGATGCTGGAAATGCAGGGGGAGCGCTATGAGTACGAGATCAACGTGCTCCTGTATGCCACCCGGCGCAAGATCCCCATCCAGGAGGTGGAGATCGCCACGGTATATCTGGACGGCAACCAGACCTCCCATTTCAACCCCCTGCGGGACGCCTGGCGGATCTATAAGATGATCCTCCTGTTCGCCGCCTCTTCCCTGCTGGCCGCCGGGGTGGATTATGGGCTGGTGCTGCTGTTTTCCCATCTGTTCCGGGGGGCCGCCCATCGGCTCTTATGCAGCGTGGTGCTGGCCCGGGTGATCAGTTCGGTGCTCAATTATTGCCTGAACCGGGAAGTGGTGTTTGAGGATTGCTCCAAAAGAAGCGTCCTGCGGTATTATCTGGTGGCGGCGGGGATATTGGCCGCCAACTACGGCCTGCTGGCCCTGCTGGAGAACCTGATGCCCTTGGCCATCGCCAAGCTCATCGTGGAGGCGGTGCTATATCCGGCCAGCTTCCTTTTGCAAAGAAAATTCGTCTTTACAGCGCAGGTAGGTTGATATGCAAAGAAAACGGAACGAAAAACGAAACCGGTTGCTCCGGGTATTCGCATTGGACGCGGTGGCATTGGGGATATGCCTGGTGATATTCGCCTATTTCCACCATGTGCGTAAGCCCGCACTGCACCCTACGGCCCTGCCGGTAACCACCCCGCAAGCCACCCCGTCGCCTACTCCCGCCCCCTCTGCGGAGCCGGAGGCCCCCACCCCGTCCCCCACACCCAGCGGCCTGCTGGGGGGCAAGTATGCGGAAAAGTTCTCCCAGGACGGGGTGGTGCAGACCGAAACGGAATACCGCAGCGAAAACCTGGCCATTGAGCTGCGGACGGAGTATCAATACGAAAGCGTGATCCATGTGGCGGAGATCTATATGCAGGATCTGTCCTGCTTCCGCACCGGGGTATACGATCAATATGGGGACGAGCGGCTGCGCACCCTGGAGATGGGGGAGGAGGCCGGGGCCATCTTGGCCCTGTCCGGGGATTACTTTACCGCCCACCTGAACCACGCCATGTATATCGTGCGCAACGGCCTGGTGTATTCCGGCAAGCAGCCGGAAAGCGGCTATGATACCTGCGTGCTGTATTTCGACGGGGTGATGGAGACCATCCCGGCGGATCAGTTCGATAAGGACGCCGTGCTTAAGCGGGGGCTGTATCAAAGCTGGTGCTTCGGCCCGGGCTTGCTCACCGCCGGCGGGGCGCCCATCGAGAATTTCCGCTCCTCGGTGAAGCAGGAAAATCCCCGCAGCGCCCTGGGCTACTATGAGCCGGGCCACTATTGCTTCGTGATGGTGGAGGGCCGCAGCGGGGAGTCCAAGGGCATGACCCTGGCCCAGCTTTCGGAATTTTTCGCATCCCTGGGCTGCCGGGCCGCCTATAACCTGGACGGGGGCAAAACCGCGGAAATGGCCTTTAACGGCCAGCTGGTGAACCCCCGGCTGGGCGACGGCCGGGCCGTTAGCGATATCCTCTATATCTACGACCCAGAGAATCAGGAGATGGATCCAGCATGAAGAAGTTAATACGCCTATTGCCCCATGCCACGTTGATTCTGTCCTTGATGGTGCTGACCTTTTTCGTCATAGACCGGTTCAACGAGTATATGGCTTTTATGAGCAGCGAGCTGAGCAAATGGGTCATCGCCGGCCTGGCCCTGTGCGCCCTGGCGACCGCCCTCCGGCTGATCCTGCTGGACCAGGCGGAGCCTGCCCCCAACCGGAAGCCCCATCCCCCCAAACAGGAGGATTGACCTTGCCGCAAGGCCGGGTTTCCCGCCCCTTGGCCGCCCCCGTTGCCGAAAAACCCTTGCGGGTAGGCGGCGGCAGGGCGGTTTTTTTTCTTGACTTTTCTTGTGGAAGGGATATAATTTTACCTAGAATAATTCTAATTTTCTTATTTGAGGGAGGGCAACATGACGAAATATGCTCAGAAAATCTGCCAGCTCATTACAGTTTCCCGCCAGCATATGACGGCGGAGCAAATTTTTGACGCGCTACGACAGGTCTATCCAACCGTTGCCTTGGCCACCGTTTACAACAACCTGAATAAGCTTTGGCGGGACGGGCGGATCCGCAAGGTATCCTTGGAGGGGATGCCGGACCGATATGACCGGGTAGACAGGCACGACCACCTGGTGTGCCGGGAATGCGGCAAGCTGATGGATATTCACTTGACGGATCTGACCAAGTCCCTGCAAGAGCAGGTGGATGTGCCGATCCTATGCTACGATTTGAAGCTGATGTATATATGCCGAGACTGCCGGAAGAAAATGGAGGGGAGATAAGGGGGAGAAAAACAGGGGATATAAAGCAACGAAAAAAACAGGCGGCGTAAATACGATTGAAGGGAGGACAAAACGTGAGCAAATGGATTTGTAGCATATGCGGCTACGTCTATGACGAAGCAAAGGAAGGGAAACCCTTTGCAGAGCTGCCGGACACCTGGGTATGCCCGCTGTGCGGGGCGCCCAAGTCGGCGTTTGTGCCGGAGAAGCAGGAGGAGGCGGCGGCCCCCGTGGCGCCTTTGGCGCTGGAGGGGGACATGGTGCAGCTGTCCGCCGGGGAGCTGAGCGCCCTGTGCTCCAACCTGGCCCGGGGCTGCGAGAAGCAGTACCAGGAGCCGGAAGCAGCCCTGTTTCGGGAACTGGCGGATTTCTTTGCCGCCGCCACGCCCCCGGCGCCGGGGGCGGAGCTGGGCCGGCTGGCAGAGCTGTTCCAGGAGGACCTAACGGAAGGATATCCGGCCCTGCGGGCCGCGGCCCAGGCGGATGGCGACCGGGGTACCCAGCGGATCTGCGTATGGGGGGAGAAGGTGACCAACATCCTATATGCCCTGGCCCAGCGGTATCAGAAGGAAGGGGAAGCCTTCCTGGCCAACACCCAGGTATGGGTGTGCACGGTATGCGGCTTCGTGTACGTGGGAGACGCGGCGCCGGCCCTGTGCCCGGTGTGCAAGGTTCCCGCGTGGAAGTTCGAAAAAATCGAAGGGAGGGGTTGATATATGAAACGGATCGCTGTGCGGAATTTACGCCTGTGCACCAAGGATTGCCTGTGCTTGTATGTTTGCCCCACCGGGGCTTCGGACACGGAGAACAGCATCATCGACGTGGATAAATGCATCGGCTGCGGGGTGTGCGCGGACGCGTGCCCCAGCGGCGCCATCTCCATGGTGCCGGTGGAATACCCGCCCCAGCAGGGCAAGGCCGAGACCGTGGTGGCCCAGGCCAACGCCCTGGCCAAGAGCAAAACCGCCCAGGAAAGCATGGCCAAGCAGCTGCAAGCGGGGGCCGAAGGCGATGGGCTGTACCGGCTGATGGGGGCCATGGCCAAGTCCGTGCGCCTGGTCCATGAGGACCTGCTCCGGGAGGCGGGCTATATGCTGCCCCAGAGCAAAAACACCCACGACCTGCTGGAGCGCTGGGTACAAAATCCCCCGTCGCCCCAGTTCCCGGTGGCGGCGGCCAAGGCCCTGCTGGAGCGGGTTCCCTGCAACGAAAAAGCGAAAGAAGGAGCGAAACCCGCCATGCGCAAATGGAAATGCAAGGTATGCGGCTATATCCACGAAGGGGAGAGCCTGCCCGCGGACTTTACCTGCCCCATGTGCAAGCAGCCTGCCTCCTCCTTTGAGGAGATAACCGAGCCCGCCCCCGCCCCTGCCAACCGGTACGCGGGCACCCGGACGGAAAAGAACCTGGAAGCCGCCTTTGCGGGGGAATCCCAGGCCAGGAACAAGTATACCTATTTTTCCGCCATCGCCAAGCAAGAGGGCTATGAGCAGATCGCGGAGCTGTTCCAAAAGACCGCGGAAAACGAGCGGGAGCACGCCAAGCTCTGGTTCCAGGAGCTCGGCGGCCTGGGGGATACCCCCCAGAACCTGCTCCACGCCGCGGAAGGGGAAAACTACGAGTGGACGGATATGTACGACGGCTTTGCCAAGACCGCCGAGGAGGAGGGCTTTGCGGAGCTGGCCGCCAAGTTCCGCATGGTGGCCGCCATCGAGAAGCACCATGAGGAGCGCTACCGGGCCCTGCTCCATAACGTGGAGACCGCCCAGGTCTTTGCCAAGAGCCAGGTGAAGGTGTGGGAGTGCCGCAATTGCGGCCACATGGTGGTGGGGGTCAGCGCCCCGGCGGTTTGCCCTACCTGCGCCCATCCCCAGAGCTTTTTTGAGATCCATAGCGAGAACTATTGATCCGACTTATCCCCCAATCCGGGATGCCGGGCGCGCCGCAACGATGTTGCGGCGCGGTTTTTTTGCCTGGAATCAGCCATTTTTGGCGGAAACCGGCCCGGGGGCCGGCCCCGGGATCTCCGGGGAAATAGGTCAAAGGAAATAGAATAGTAGTTACACTTAATTCTTGCAAAATATAGCTGAAATGATATTGACATCCCCAAGGGTGGATGCTATCATAGGGCTATAAAAATAAATCATTTTTAATAATTACGCTGAAGCGAAAGATAACGTTCTAAATGCCATGAACAGTCAAGATTCCAAAACTTACAACAAGGCCCGCGTTTTCAAACTTGCATGTATGCAGGGTGCAATCTCCAGGCTGGACCTGCACCGGTACACGGGCCTAAGTAAGATGACCATCACCAACCTGGTGGCGGAGTTTCTGGAACAGGGCATGGTTCGCATGGTAAGCACGGAAAGCACCGGCGTGGGCCGGCGCACGGAACTGGTGGAGGTGGTGGCGGATTCCCTGCTGACCGCGGGCATCCTGCTGACCCACCATGGGCTGTATATCGCGGCCGTGGCCCTGGACGGAAGCTACCAAAAGGTACATGCGTTTCCCCTGGATGGGGAGGACACGGAGCAGACCCTGTTCCACAAGATCCAGGCCGGCGTCCAGATGATCATGGAGGAGCGGGCGGGGGAGCGGTTTGCCGCCATTGTGATCTCCACGGTGGGGCTGGTGGACGTAAACAGCAACGCCCTGGAGCTGAGCCCCTTTTTCCCGGGGATCGGCCGGGTAACCACCCTGGCGGATAAGCTGAGCCAGCGGTTCTCCCTGCCGGTATACGCGGAAAACGACGCCAATATCTCCGCCCTGGCGGAGTTATATTTCGGAGAAAAACCCGCCTACCGAAACTTCATCTATGTGCAGATGGACGAGGGCATCGGCGCGGGGCTGGTGCTGGACGGGGCCCTGTTTAGCGCAGGCAACAGCTTTGCCGGGGAGATCGGCCACATGACCATTTTCCATGACGGGGTGCCCTGTAAGTGCGGCAACCGGGGCTGCCTGGAGCGCTATGCCTCCACCACGGCGGCCTGCTTCTGGTATGGGGCCCACCGGAACCGGCAGCCTGTGAGCTGGCAAAAGCTGATGGAGTTGGCCCGGAGCGGGGACGCCATCGCCCTGGAGACCATCCAGCGCACCGGCGGGTTTCTCATCAGCGGGCTGGTGAACCTGATCAATATCGTGGATGCGGAGTGCATCTATTTGGGAGACAAGGGGGCGGATATGCTGGAGCTGGTCCAACCCCACATGGAGCAGGAGCTCAACGAGCGCCGCCTGCAAAAAAAACATGTTAGTATCCGTCCGGCCAGCTTTTCCTCCGATGCGCGGCTCCGGGGCGTGGCTGCCCTGGTGATCGAACGCTATGGCGGGTAACCGGCTTTCGGACGAAAATGGAGGAAAACGTATTATGCACTGTTACAATGGTTCCCCGGAACCCGAACAATATGCCCAGGAGGTATGCGCCGCCCTACAAGCCACGGATTTTGCCGTGTTCCGCCAGGTAGCCGCCGAGATCCTGCAAAGCAAGGACTTGGACCGCACCATCTTTACCGCCGGCAACGGGGGCAGCGCCGCCACCGCCAGCCATATGATCAACGACCTGATGAAGGGCTGCCGGGTGGACGGCCGGGAAGGCTTCCGGGCCTGCTGCCTCAACGACCCCAACGCGGTGGTCACCTGCCTGGCTAACGATTTTTCCTACGAGGACGTATTCGCCATCCAGCTAAGAACCCTGGCCCGCCGGGGCGACCTGCTGATCGTGTTCAGCGGCAGCGGCAATTCCCCCAATATTCTCCGGGCCTGCGAGACCGCCCGGGAAATGGGCATGACCGTCATCGGCTTCGGCGGCCGGGACGGGGGCAAGATGAAGGCCCTGTGCCACATCTGCCTGCTGGCCCCCACCTATAGCATGGAGCAGCTGGAAGATCTGCATATGTTCTACGTCCACGCCCTGGTGTGCCGCCTCAAGGAGCAGCTCAAGCGGGTGTGGGACGTGGAAACCATCCATTATCCCACCCAGGCTCCCAAGTTCGCCATCTTCGATTTCGACGGCACGGTGAGCCTGCTAAGGGAGGGCTGGCAGCCCATCATGTACGAGTATTTCACCGAAGAGCTTCTGGCCTGCCCCCAGGCCCCGGTGCCGGAGGACGCCCGGAAGCTGGTGATGGATTTTGTGGACACCCTTACCGGCAAGCAGACCATCTTCCAGTGTATGCGCCTGGCGGAGGAGGTGGCCCGCTATGGCGGGGAGCCCAAGGACCCGCTGGCCTATAAGGCGGAATACCTTAAGCGCCTCTATGCCCGGATCCAGTGCCGCCACCATGCCCTGGAGCAGGGGGAGGACCCTACCCCTTATCTGGTGCCCGGGGTGCGGGAAACCCTGGCAGCCCTGAAGGAGCGAGGGGTAACCTGCTACCTCACCAGCGGCACCGACGAGGTGGACGTGCTCAAGGAAGCCCGGCTGCTGGGCATCGACGGCTACTTTGCCAGCATCCATGGGGCCACGGACGCCAATTCCACCGCCTGCTCCAAGGAGCTGGTGCTGCGTCAGCTGATCCAGGAAAAGCACCTGGACGGCGGCGGCTTGCTGGGCTTTGGGGACGGCTATGTGGAGATCCAGCTGACCAAGCAGGTGGGAGGCTACGCCGTTGCGGTGGCCACCAACGAGGCCCAGCGGGATACCAGCGTAAACGCTTGGAAGCGGGAGCGGCTCATGAAGGCGGGCGCGGATTGCGTCATACCGGATTTTACCAATACCCGGCGGTTGATGGATTATATCTTCGGGAGGTAAGCCATGGCATTTCCCATGTTTGATACCAGCCGGCTCAACATCAAGCCCCTGGCGGAACGCATCCATGATGTGGACCTGCTGCAGGTCCTGCTGCCGGTGGACGGTTCCCCGGCTGCGATAGACAATGAAAAGACCCGGGCCATTGCAGAGGCCATGGTCCAGGCCAAGACGGCGGGGGCTGCCAGCCTGCTCATGTACGGGGCCCATGTGATCCGCACCGGCTGCTCCGCCTACATGATCGAGCTGATGAAGCGGGGCTTGGTGACCCACTTCGCCACCAACGGGGCGGGCAGCATCCACGATTTTGAATTTTCCCTCATCGGCCACACCTGCGAATCTGTGGCCAAGTATGTGAGCGAAGGCCAGTTTGGCCTTTGGAAAGAGACCGGTATGCTCAACGACATCCTCAAGGAGGGCGTGGCGGACGGGCTGGGGGCCGGGGAGGCCATCGGCCGGTACATCTGGGAGAACAACCTGCCCTACCGGGAATACAGCGTGCTGGCCAACGGCTATCACCTGCACGTGCCCTGCACGGTGCACATCGGCATCGGCAACGACATCCTGCACGAGCATCCCAATGTGGACGGCCGGGCGCTGGGGGAGGCATCCTACCGGGATTTCCTCATCTACGCCCAGACAGTCACCGGCCTGGAGGGGGGCGTGTTCCTGAACTTCGGCTCTGCGGTCACCGGCCCGGAGGTCTACCTCAAGGCCCTGGCCATGGCCCGGAACGTGGCCCATCAGGAGGGCCGCAGGATCGCCCACTTTACCACGGCGGTGTTCGATATGCAAAATATGCCGGATGAAGGCTACAACGTGACCCCGCCAAAGACCGATCCTCGGTATTATTTCCGGCCCTGGAAAACCATCTTGGCCCGGACCGTGGCGGATGGGGGCAAGAGCTATTATGTACACGGCCTGCACAACCAGACCTTGCCCAGCGTTGCCAAGCTGGCCCTGGAAAGGGATGTGCAGCATGGATAAGCAAGCTTTGATCCGGCTGCTGGGCAGCGGCAACGCGCCGGCCATCACCGTATTCGGGGATTTCTGCCTGGATAAGTATCTGTACATCGACGCGGCCCGGGACGAGCTTTCCGTGGAGACCGACCTGGTGGCCTATCAGGTGACCCACCAGAAGATGTACGCAGGGGCCGGCGGCACCATCACCAACAACCTGCGGGCCCTGGGCGCCCAGGTATACTGCGTGGGCATCCTGGGGGACGACGGGGAAGGCATGGAGCTAAAGCGGCGGCTGGAGGCCGTGGGAGCGGACACCCGCTACATGGTCCAAACGGACCAGCGGCAGACCTGCACCTATATCAAGCCCATGCGCCGGGAAAACGGCCGGGAAACCGAGCTGAACCGGCTGGACATTCGCAACTTTACAAAAACCCCCCGGCTTCTGGAGGACGCCTTGCTGGAAAACCTGGGTAAGGCCCTGGCCCACAGCCAGGCGGTGATCATATGCGACCAGTTTATGGAGGAGGACATGGCGGCTGTGACCGGCTATGTCCGGGACGCCATCGGCAAGCTGGCGGAGTCGTATCCGGAAAAGCAATGGTATGCGGATTCCCGGGGCCATATCCACCAGTTCCATAACGTGATCGTCAAGTGCAACCACCAGGAGATCGCGGCCATCTTCGGGGAGCCGGCGGAGGGGATGGATTACGAGCGGGCCGGCCAGCTGGCCGGGCGGCTCTTTGCAGCCAACCACAAGCCCGTGGTGGTGACCATGGGGGATAAGGGTTCCGTGGTATACGACGGGGAACCCCATGTGGTGCCGGCATTTTCCGTGGAAGGCCCCTTGGATATCTGCGGGGCCGGGGACGCCTGCAACGCGGGCACGGTATTCGCCCTCACCAAGGGGGCGAGCCTGGCCCAGGCAGCCCTGTTGGGCAATGCCTGCTCCAGCATCGTCATCAAGCAGATCGGCGTTACGGGCACCGCCAAGCTGGGCGACGCCCTGGCAAAATTGGAAGCGTGTTCATAAGGAGGAAATTCCATGAAAGCCCAAGCATTGTGGATTACCGCCCCGGAGGTTATGGAGATCCGGGAGGAGGAGCTGCCGGCTCCCAAGTATGACGAATTGCAGATCCAGACCAAGGCGGTGGGGATCTGCGCCTGGGATTCCTACCTGTACCGGGGTATGAGCGCCCCCGGGCCCCTGCCCTACCGGCTGGGCCATGAGGGCGTGGGCGTGGTCACCGCCATGGGCGAAGGCGTCAAAGGTTTCCAGATCGGGGACAAGATCTTCGTGGGCACCGGCGGCGACGAGATGATGGCCTCGGCCTTCAACGTGCAATACGACTGCGTGGCCAAGATCCCCGAGTGGGAGACGGACTACGCCAAATGGGTGGGCGAGCCGGCGGTATGCATTGTAAACGTGCTGCAAAAGGCGGACATCCAGCCCGGGGACAGCGTGGTGCTGATCGGCTGCGGGTATATGGGCCTGCTCACCGTGCAGGGCCTAAGGGCCACCCCCCTGGGAGATCTGACCATATTGGATATCAACCAGCGGAACCTGGACATCGCCAACGAATATTTTCCGGGCTGCTGCTTCCGCACCGATACCCCGGAGGGCCAAGCCCGCATCGAGAAGATCAAAGCCCAAGGCGGCGCCAACGTGGTGATCGAAATGGCGGCTGCGGAGGCCACCTTCCAGCTGGCCAACGAGCTGACCGCCGGCGTGCAGGGCAAGCTGGTGTTCGGCGCATGGCACCGCGGCCAACGCACCATTGACGGGAACCGGTGGCATACCACCGGGCTTACGGTGCTCAACGTGGCGCCCAAGACCAACGCCCGGTTCCGGGATCTGACGGTCCCCACCGGCAAGCTGATCCAGCGGGGTATCTATGATACCGCGCGGCTGGTGACCCATACCGCCCGCTTCGGCGACCTGGAAGCCATGCACCAGGTGTTCCGCCACTCCATCCACAAGACGGATGGGTATTTGAAAGGGGTATTCCTGTTCGACTAGGAAACGCCCCGGTTTACCATGGGTAACACGGCCCCAGGCCGGTTATCAAATATTACTCACTTTTTCTTAAGGAGGAAAAGACAAATGAAAAAGATCCTGGCAATCCTCATGGCGCTGACCATGGTATTGTCCCTGGCTGCCTGCGCTGCGCCGGCCGCTACTACCGAAGAGCCTGCTGCCGCGGAAGAACCCGCCGCTGAAGAACCCGCCGCCGAGGAGCCCGCTGCTGAGGAGCCTGCTGCGGAGGCCCAGTCTTTCAAACTGGCTTGCGTCATCCCCTCCGGCGACCATGGTTTCACCGGTGAGAGCGTTGCCCACTGCAAGATGGAAGCCGAAGCCCTCATGGAGAAGTACGAAGGCCTTGAGGTCGTGGTAAAGGACGGCCTGGAGGCTTCCGACCAGATCACCTCCATCGAGAACCTGATCGCCGGCGGCGATGTGGATATGATCATGCTGTGGCCCATGGAAGGCGAAGCCCTCCGTTCCGCTGCCCAGACCATCATCGATGCGGGCATCGAGCTGGTTGTGTATGATCGTCTGATCAATGACTTCGAAGGCCTGGTGGGCGAGATCATGGGCGACAACTACGGCATTGCTCAGCAGATGGGCGAGTGGCTGAACACCTACTATGCCGATTACACCGATGTGCAGTATCTGCGCTTCGTGGGCGACAGCTCCACCGTTACCGCCCAGCGTTCCGATGGTATGGACGCCGTGATCGATCCTAAGTTCGAGCAGGTTGCCGAGACCTTCGTGACCGACTGGTCCACCGAAAAGTCCCAGGGCCTGATGGAAGAGTGGCTCAACGCCCACACCGCTGAGGAAGTTGCCGAGCTGGATCTGATCGTCACCCATGACGACGAGATCGTGGACGGCCTGATGAACGCTCTGGACGCCTACACCGGCGGCGAGCTCAACATCAAGATTATCACTTCCGTTGGCGGCCGTGAGGACACCCTGCAGAAGTTCGAGAACACCAAGACGGGCATCCAGTTCACCACCTTCTACTTTGCGCCTTCCTTCATCCGTGAAGCGATGCGTCTGTGCGTGGCCCACCTGTATGGCGAAGAGTACACCGGCGCCAACCTGGTGGATGGTCAGTACCTGATCCCCTCCTTCTCCATCTCCAACGCCGGCGGCGCTGACGAGACCTTCGAGTCCTACCGCGCTTCCGACATCTATGCCGAGCGTTACTCCATCGGCAACTTCTAATTCTAATACAATAGAACGATGAAGCGAACGGGCCGGCCGCTTGCCGGCCGGCCCGTTTGAATTTCAGTATGGCATGGATGCCCTCAGTTGATAAGGGGATGCCCCGCATCGCGCTGGGTTTGCGGCGGGCATTTCGTCCTGCATCCCCCTGCCAACTGAGGGTAACAGCTTGCAAAAAAGCGCCCGCAGGCTGCCGCGGTTTTCGGCGGGAACCTCCCGCCCCGGCGCCCCAATGGGCAAAGATCGATTTTTTTTGAGAAGGGAGAACTGGCACATGCTCGTAGAAATGAAGGGCATCGTGATGGACTTTGGGCCGGTGCGCGCCGTGGACCATGTGGATTTCACCGTGACCCCTGGGGATATCATCGGGTTGCTGGGCGAAAACGGCGCAGGCAAATCCACCCTGATGAATGTGCTGGCCGGCACATTCCCCCCCACGGAGGGCGAGATCTACATCAATGGGAAAAAGGTGCAGATCACCAACGCAAAGGTGGCCAATCAGCACGGGATCCGCTTTATCCATCAGGAGCTCAACCTGTGTAACGACCTGAAGGTCTTTGAAAACATGTTCCTGGGGGAGGAACTGCGGAAAAAGACCGGCCTATTGGACAAAAAAGAAATGACCAGCCGGTGCGCCCAGGTATTCCAGCGCATGAAGGTCAACATCGACCCCAACGCCCTGGTGGCCGACCTGCCGGCGGCGGAAAAGCAGCTGGTGGAAATCGCCAAGGCCCTGCTGTTCCGCTCCGAGCTGATCATCATGGACGAGCCCTCCACGGCCCTGTCCACCCGGGAGATCGAAAACCTGTTCGAGATCATGCGCCAGCTGAAAAAGGATGGCGTGAGCTTCATCTATATTTCCCATAAGATGCCCGAGCTCTTTGAGATCTGCGACACCTACTATGTGCTGCGGGATGGCAAATTGGTGGCCTACGGCCGCTTCGACGGCATCGATGAAAATGGCATCACCGAGCAGATGATCGGCCGCCAGCTGGCGGATGACGACTTCTCCAACCACGTATGCGTGGCCAACGACCAGGTGGCCATGTCCGTGAAAAACCTCACGGGCCAAGGGTTTACGGATATCAGCTTCGACCTGCACCAGGGGGAGATCCTGGCCATCACCGGCCTGCAGGGCAGCGGCCGGGACGCGGTGGCGGACGCCCTGTTCGGCGTGATCCCCTACACGGGCACGGTGGTGGTCAATGGGAAAACCATGCGGCCGGGCTCCATCAGCGGCTTTATGCGCAACCAGGTGGCCATGGTACCCCGGATGCGTAAGGAGCGGGGCATCCACAACGACCTGTCCATTTACGATAACCTGTATATGGCCTATTTGAACACCAAGTTCAAGCGCCTTTTGATCAAAAAATCCGATATGGACCAGCGCTTCGGCCGGCAGAAGGAAGCCCTGGCCATCAAGACGGAAAACGCGAAAAACCCCATTACATCCCTATCCGGCGGCAACCAGCAAAAGGTGATCCTAGGCAAATGGCTGGAAGCGGACGCGGATATCCTCCTGTTCGATAACCCGACCCAGGGCATCGACGTGGGAACCAAATTCGAGATCTATCACCTGATCCTCAAGCTGGCCAAGGCGGGCAAGGCTGTGATCGTATTCAGCCAGGAATTCCCCGAGCTGTACAAGGTGGCGGACAAGTGCCTGGTGCTCTATAAGGGCCGGATCAACGCTACCCTGGGCCGGGACCAACTGACGGAAAAGAATGTAATGTATTATTCTACTGGCGCAAATTTGGAGGTTGAAAAGCATGCCTAACGCAAAGATTACCGTGAAAGACGTGGGGAAGAAGATCATCTCGGAATATAGCTTCGTCCTCTCCTTTATCCTGCTGGTCATCATCGCCGCATCGGTGAACAAGAACTTCTTCACCTGGACCAACATTTCCAATATCTTCGTGCAAAGCTCCATGATCGGCTTGATCGCCATGGGCATGAGCATGGTCATCTCCGCCGGCCAGATCGATATTTCCGTGGGCTCCCAGGTGGCCTTTATCGGCGGCTTCGGCATCCTGGTGCTCAACTATACCCGCAGCGTGTGGGTCATGCTGGCCTTCTGCTGCGCGGTGGGCATCGCCCTGGGCGCCATCAACGGCCTGCTGGTCACCAAGGGGGGTATGCCTTCCATGATCGCCACCATGGCCATGCAGAGCGCCTGCCGTTCCGTGATCAACCACTTCGGCTCCGGCGGCCCCTTCACCGTGGACAGCGAGCTGTATGAATCCTTCCGGATGTTGGCCGTGGGCGGCATCGAGATCGGGCCCTCCTTCAAGATCCCGTATCTGATGATCATCTTCATCGTATTCGTCATCATTTTCGATAACATCATGCGCAACACCAAGCTGGGCAAGCATGTCTACGCGGTGGGCAGCAACGAGGTCTCCGCCCGGCTGTCCGGTATCAACGTGGACCTGGTCAAAACCCTGACCTTTGTGATTACCGGCTTGATGTGCGGCGTGGCGGCGCTGATCTACGCCTCCCGTATGACCGCTGTGGCGGCCGCCTCCGCAGGCTCCGCCTATGAGATGGACGCCATCGCGGCCGTGGCCATCGGCGGCACCTCCATGAGCGGCGGCCGGGGCAAGATCGTAGGTACCTTCGCCGGCGTGCTGATGTTTAAGATCATCAGCAACATCCTGACCGCGGCGGACGTTTCCACCTTCCTCAACGGCGCCATCAGCGGCGCGATCATCGTCATCGCGGTGCTGCTGCAGAACTTCCAGAACCGGAAGCGGTAAACACACACCTACATTTGAAAGGAAGTGTCCATTATGCTTAAGATCGGTATTATCGGCTGCGGGAAGATCACCGAGGTGCGCCATGCGCCGGAATATGCGGAAAATCCCAATTGCCAGCTGGTCGCCTTCTTCGACGTGGTGCCGGAGCGGGCCAAGGCCCTGGCGGAACAGTATGGCGGCGTCGCCTATGATTCCATCGAAGCCCTGTTGGCTTCCGATGTGGACGCGGTGAGCGTGTGCGTGGCAAACGCCTATCATGCCCAGGCTTCCATCCAGGCCCTAAAGGCGGGCAAACATGTGCTGTGCGAAAAGCCCATGGCCACCACCCCCGAGGATTGCGAGGCCATGGTGGCCGCGGCCAAGGCGGCGGGCAAGTTCCTGATGATCGGCCAGAACCAGCGGCTGGCCAAGGCCCACGTCAAGGCCCGGGAGATCATCGAAAGCGGAGAGATGGGCAAGGTCATCACCTTTGAGACCCACTTCGCCCATCCCGGCCCGGAGGGCTGGACCGGGGTGCGGGATTCCTGGTTCTTCGACAAGAAGGTGGCTTCCTTCGGGGTCATGGCGGATCTGGGCGTGCATAAGACGGACCTGATCCACTACCTGACCGGCAAGAAGATCGTCCGGACCAGCGCCGTGCTGGCCACCCTGAATAAGACCTTCTCCGACGGCCGGCCCATCACCGTGGACGATAACGCCTACGCCATCTACACCATGGAGGACGGGGTGGTAGGCACCATGCACGTGAGCTGGACCAACTACGGCAACGAGAACAACAGCACCAAGATGTATATGGAGGGCGGCGTGCTGCGGATGTACGACGACCCGAAGTATTCCCTGATCGTAGAAAAGCGGGATGGGGAAGTGATCCCCTATGAGCTGGACCTGCTCACCTCCAACAAGGAGCAGACCAGCGGCGGCCGCACCTCCACCGGGGTGATCGACGCCTTTGTGGAGAGCATCGTCACCAACACCCCGCCTGCCATCAGCGGCGAAAGCGCCATGCACGCCATGAAGGTGGTCTTTGCCAACGAGCAATCCGCCCAGCTGGGCAAGGCCGTGGACGTACAGCAATAAAAAGGAGGGATCATCTTGAAACGACCCATCACCATCACCACAGGGCAATTTGGGGACATATCCCTGGAGGACCTTTGCAAGCTAACCAGCCAGATCGGCTATGATGGGCTGGAAATCGCCTGCCATGCCCATTTGGACGTACACCGGGTGCTGGCGGACGACGCCTATGTGGCCGCGTTTCAGGATACCCTTGCCCGGTATAACCTAAAATGCTGGGCCCTAGGCGCCCACCTGATCGGCCAGTGCGTGGGGGACAATTGGGACCCCCGGCTGGATAATTTCGCCCCCAGCGCCCTGGCGGGCAAGCCCGAGGAGATCCGCGCCTGGGCCATCGAGGAGATGAAGACCGTGGCCCGGGCGGCCAAGAAGCTGGGTATCCATGTGGTGACCTGCTTCCTGGGCTCCCCCATCTGGCCCTATTGGTATTCCTTCCCCCAGACCTCCCAGGAAATGGTGGATGCGGGCTTTGCCCGGATCAAGGAACTGTGGACCCCCATCTTCGATGTGTTTGACGAATGCGACGTGAAGTTTGCCCTGGAGGTACACCCCACGGAGATCGCCTTCGATTACTACAGCACGGCCAAGCTGCTGGAGGTCTTTGACCGCCGTCCCACCCTGGGCCTCAACTTCGACCCCTCCCACCTGGTGTGGCAGGGGGTGAATCCCTGCGTGTTCCTGCGGGATTTTGCGGACCGGGTCTATCACGTGCACATGAAGGACGTGAAGGTGACCCTGGACGGCCGGGCAGGCATCCTGGGCAGCCATATCGAGTTTGGGGACACCCGGCGGGGCTGGAACTTCGTATCCCTGGGTCACGGCAACGTGGACTTCGACGGCATCATCCGGGAGCTGAACCAGATGGGCTATCACGGCCCCCTGTCCGTGGAATGGGAGGACAGCGGCATGGAGCGGACCGCAGGCGCAACGGAAGCCTACGAATTCACCCGCCGCATCAATTTCGAGCCCTCGGACGTGGCCTTTGATTCCGCGCTGAAAAGCAAATAGGGCAACGTTGGCAAGGGAGTAAGCAAGAACAGGATAATCCGACGGAAAAAGTGGCGTTACGCCACTTTTTCCCGGTTTATGCCGGGGGCGCGACAGCCGTCCGGCCGCAGGAGGAAATCATGCAGGATGTGATCTTAGCCGTTGACATCGGCGGCTCCAAATACATGGTGGGCCTGGTGGACGGCCAGGGGCGGATACTGGACGCGGCCCGCTATCCCTGGGGCAACGTGACCACGGGGGAAGCGGTGCTCGCCCATATCCGGCAGGCCGCCCAGGCCATGCTGGACGCCCACCCCGGCCTTAAGCCTCGGGCCATTGGGGCCACCATCCCCGGCCTGGCGGATCCCCGCACAGGCATGTGGGTGGAGGCCAGCTTTTCCGGGGTGGGGGACGTGGCCGTGGGGCCGGCCTTGCAGGCGGCCTTTGGCGCGCCCGCCTTCATCGACAACGACGGCCAGGCCTGCGCCCTGGCGGAAAAGCTCTATGGGGCCTGCAAGGATGTGAAGGATTTCCTCTATCTCACCGTATCCAACGGCTGCGGGGGGGCCATCTTCATGGGGGACCTGCTCTATTATGGGGCCAGCGGCAACGCGGGGGAGATCGGCCACGTCTGCGTGGAGCCCCAGGGCCGCCCGTGCAACTGCGGGGCCCGGGGCTGCCTGGAAATGCACGCGGCAGGCCCCGCCCTGGTGAAGAATTACCTGGAGGCAGGGGGCCTTCCTAAGCTCCAGGGCCAGGCCCCCAACGCCAAGGCCATCGCGGATCTGGCCCGGGCGGGGGACCCGGCGGCTCGGGAGACCTATCGCCTGGAGGGGGTATACCTGGGCCGGGCCATCGCCGCGGCCTGCAACCTGCTCAACCCCAGCAAGGTGATCATCGGCGGAGGCATCAGCCTGGCCTTCGATCTGTTCGAGGGGTCCCTGTGGGATACCCTGCGGCAATATATCTATTGGAACGCCAACCGGCAGCTGACCATCCAGCCCACCGCCCTGGGCTATAACGGGGGCCTGCTGGGGGCGGCGGCAGTGGCGGTATGCGGGCTGGAAAACCGGCACGGCTGGGGCATGGCGGTCCCCCGCCTATCCGGGGAATAAAAGGCGGCCCGGCTGCGCAAAAGGGCCCTTGGGACAGGACGGCCCGTTGCCTGGCCGGGATGTAGGAATCTTTTCGTTAAAAACAGATGACCAAGCAAGAGGTGTATCGCTTTTTACAGGCGAAGGACATATGGCACGAGATCACCGAGCATCCCCCGGTCTACGATATGGCCGGGCTTGCCCGGATCCCCATCCCCTACCCGGAGGCGGACGCCAAGAACCTGTTTGTCCGGGAGGATAAAAAGCGGGCCTATTATCTGATCACCGTCAAAGGGGATAAGCGGGTGGACCTGAAGGAATTCCGGCGGCGTAACCATACCCGGCCCTTGTCCTTTGCCTCCCCGGCGGAGCTGATGGCCCTGTTGGGGCTGCCCCCGGGCTCGGTCACCCCGCTGGGGGTGCTGAACGGCGGGGCGGCCAACGTCCACGTTTACCTGGACGCCGCCTTTTTGGAGCCCCCGGGCCTGATCGGCGTGCATCCCAACGACAACACGGCCACCGTCTGGCTCAAGGCCGGGGACCTGATCCGCATCATCCAGGAGCAGGGGAACCCGGTGCATGTGGCGCCCCTGTAAAATTCCCTGGCGGGATCGTTCCCGGGGAACGGGACAGAATAAAAGCATCCGGGCAGGACCCCCATAGCAGCGGCCCGCCCAAGCGATCCGCAGGGCAGGCCCCGCCGTGAAGGGGCAGCCCCTTCCAAGCCTGGCCGGGACAGCGGCAGGGCGCGATGGGCGGCCGCTTATGGGCCGCACCGTTCCGGGGGGCGATGAACGGATCCGATCCATTTGACAAAAGGAGGTAATTTCCATGCGTAAAAACTTCGGGCCCAAGGCCTGGACCTATCCGCAACCGGTATTCATTGTAGCCGCCTATGGGGCGGATGGAACCCCCAACGCCATGAACGCGGCTTGGGGCGGCATCAGCGAGGAAGCCCAACTATCCATGTGCATCAGCGCGGGGCACAAGACCACCGCCAACATCCTGGCCCGCAAGGCCTTTACCGTGAGCATGGCTACCGCAGAACAGGTGACAGCCTGCGACTATGTGGGGGTGGAATCCGGCAACCAGGCGGCCAACAAGCTGGAGAAGGCGGGCTGGCACACCACCCGGTCGGAATTTGTGGACGCGCCCCTGATCCAGGAGCTGCCCATGGCGGTGGAATGCCGGCTGGTAAGCTACGACCCGGAAACCTGCCGGATGGTGGGGGAGATCGTCAACGTAAGCGCAGACGAATCCGTGCTGGGGGCAGACGACATGATCGATCCGGAAAAATTGCAACCCATCGTCTTTGACCCCATCCACAGCGCCTATCGGAAGCTGGGGGAAAAGGTGGGCAACGCTTTCCGGGACGGGGCCCAGTTGAAATAGGACAGTCGCGCCTGGAAAACGCGGGCAGGGAGCAGCCGCTTTTTGCCATCCCCGGGGCCTAGCGGGCCGGGCGCGCCGGGCACAGGGGTTCGCGTAGCGTATCCATTGCAAACCGCGCCTCCTAGAGGGCTACAGGGAAAAGCCGGGCAAGCGCCTTTGACGCCTGCCCGGCTTCATCTTTACAAATAGGCCTCCAGGATGGCGTTCAGCTGCTGCAGCTTGTCCAGCAAGGCGGTCAGGACGGCCGAACCATCGGAGAGTTCCGCCTCCACCGGCGCATAAAGGATGTAGTCGGTGCGCGCCGGCGTCTGCGAAGCCATAAAAGGCGGCGCGCCTTCGCCCAGCTTTTCGGCCCAAGCGCATTGGGCCTTGCGGTTCACCCCGGAAAGCCATACCTCCAGCTGGAAGTCCCGGTGGACAAAGGCGACCACGATCTTTAGCCCCGCCTCCCGCAGCCGGGGGCTGGTAAACTGGAAATAGGCATAATCCATGGCGTTTTCCGCGATACCCCCTTGGAAGGCGTAATCCGGCAACCGCTTTTCCAGCTGTACCCGCAAATAGCGAAACAACCGAACAAATTCCTGATAGGCCTTTTGCAGGTTCGTGCGCTGCAAAAGGGCCTTGTAGGATGCTAAAAGCTCCCGGTCAAAGGTCATGGCTGCTCGCCCTCCCCTGCAAGAAGTAGCGTTTGCCGGGGCCCGCAGCCCAACGCCTTGCAATCCGAAAACAGGCATTCCATGCTGACCGGACGCACCCGGATCAGATGCATGGGCGTTTCCCGCCCTTTAAGAAAGTCCAAGGAAATGCCTTTATAGGCGGCGTGGGCCAGATAATCCGGAGAAAATGGCTCCACTACCTGGGCCGTGCCCATGATTTGCATTCCGTGCAGGTTCTGAAAGCCCGTATAGCCGTCGAAGATGGCCAAACAAACGTTTGGATTTTCCGATAGGCCAATGAATTTTTTGCCGCCCTCGGAAAACATCCAGAAAAAGGAGCCTTCGTGCAGATGTGTGAAAGCAGATTAGCGTCCTGGTAAGCTTGGATGGACAGAGGAACACGACAGCATGATCATAGCAATCATGTTGTCCATGTTCCTGAAACCATAGGCTCTACGGATAATCAGCTTAATCTTGTTGTTGGTAGCCTCGATACGAGCGTTAGAAAGCCCATGGGTCGCCGCCGCAACGATAGCCTTGAAGTGCCGCTTAATCTTGAGACGGAGTTCACGGAAGGCAGGGATTCTGCACCGTTGCGCCCATCCCATCCACTTGGTCAAGGCCTCTGAGATTTCATCCGAACCCGCCTTGAGGGCCAGCCTCAGACCTTCCTTCAGCAGGTAGGCACGATAGAGCCGGGGGTTGGCTTTCGTCCCGACTGCACATTTCTTGACATTTCCACCATTACTATGGTAAAATATAATTCCAAAATTTGTGTGGATTTTTCTGGAACATCGCATCCATTTTTCGCCACGCGCCCTTGCTGGGTGTGTGGCTTTTTTCATGGGAGGACAGACGAATGAATGTGCTTTATCAGCTGATCGGCTTTGGTGCAATAATTACTATGGGACTCAGCTACTGGCAGAAGGACAAGCGCATGATCTTGCTGTGGCAGGTAGTTGCCAATTTGATTTTTGCCATCCATTATGCACTACTTCACGCCCAGTCTGGTGCAGTATGTAGCTTTTTTCAAATTATTGTGTTGATACTTTTCCTATTACAGGAGCGGTTTCGTTGGAACAAGGTCGCCACGGCGATGCCTATCGCAGCGGTGTTCCTGCTGATTGCTGTGTTAACCTACGAAACGCCAGTGACGCTGCTACCTATTTTGGCATCGTTGGTGGCCCTGCTGCCCTTCTTCCAGTCCAACAAGCGGGTGATACAGGGCGCGGGCATTGTCAGCGGCCTTTCGTGGCTGGTGTATGTCATTGTAGTGCGTTCCTATTCCGGCATGGTGACGGAGTCCGTGCTGACGGTGATCACGGCGGCGTCCCTGCTGAAAAAGGAACCGAAAAAAAGCTAAACGGACAGCCACCCCCAGTGCTTTGCCGAGGGTGGCTGTCGGAGGAGAGTGCCGTTTCAAGCGTAGTGCTTCAGACCCTGCGCCATAGACGCAGCCGTGCAGCGGCGGGGGGAATGAAGGCGTGTTAACAAACCGGGCGGAATTGGCGGCTTTGCTTGGTGGCCTTTTGTGGCGGGAGCCGGTATAATGATGGGCAAACCAACAGATCAGGAGGGATGGGGAATGGGTTTGGGAAGCGGATTGTTCCACGCCCGGAAAAAGAGCGGGCTTTCCCAGGAGAACGTGGCGGAAAAGCTGGGTGTCAGCCGGCAGACCATCTCCAAATGGGAAACCGGGGGTTCCCAAACTTAAAGATACCACACTAAAACCCACGCTTACATTACTTCCAAACAATATAATTTTGGAGGTAAAACCCTATGAAACGCCTTGTATCTTGCGAATATAACTTCGATAACTGCTGTGTGGAACTGAAATTCACCGATGGCAGCATAATTGCGATTGATACTATCGCCGTTGAGAACGAAGTAGCCGACAATATGTATCAGCGGTCGGAGTTGGATTGGCTGATTTACAACAAACCACTTGAATATGCACAGTTGATATTCAGCGGCGAATTGGAAATGTACATCAAAGACAATTCAGAACATAGATTGATAGATTAACGTAATGCCGCCCACCGGTCATCAGACCGATGGGCGGCACTTTTTCTTTCTAATGCTCAATATTATTGCATTTGTTCTTCCCAAAAATTCACAGCAAGATCAAGCCACCCATCGGCAACCGTTCCTGTACCGAGACCAAAGCCGTGTCCGAGTCCGTCGTAGGCATGAAATTCAGTGGAAATACCGAGCGCAGCCATTGTGTCAATCCTCCGTTGCATGGTCTGCCAATTTGCAATACCATCGCTCTTGCCGACACAAACAAAGGTTGGGGGATCTTCCTCGCTGTATTCGCTGTGTCCGGTATACTGCATAATCACCGCTCCGGGTTTCGGAAGATCATCGCCGCCAAAGCCTGCAGGTCCGTATGTACCGAGATACGCCGCCATTCGTGCACCTGCCGAACCGCCCCAGACAGAATAGCAGTCAGTGCTGACGCCGAGTTTATCTGCATTCTCAAAAATAAAGCTGATGGCTCTTGCCAAGTCCTCACAGGCGGTTTGCGCTCCGGGACGGTAGATCAAAGCAAATGCGTTGTACCCCTTCTTTGAAAGCTCCAGTGCGTGTGGAAAGCTATCGTGCATCGCACCAACGTAGGCAAAACCGCCGCCTGCATTACATACGGCAAAGGGCGCATCTTTGTCCCCCTTGAAGAAGAACAAGCCCGTATCCGCTTTGTCTGGATCGGCGGATTTTTCTGCATCGGTGTAGATGTCATAGAAGATCGCATTTCCGTTTTGCGCTTGACTTTTCATATAATTGACGATCTCCACAGTCTTATTTACGTCGATATTCGAGTACCATGTAAGGCGAAGGTCAGTAAGGGTTTCACCGCTGTAATAGCCCTCGTCCACGGGAAAGATCAATCTTCCGTAGTCACCGAATACGGGATCGTTCACTACATCGGAAATTTTAGAGTCAGAAGTATAAGGATTGCTTGTATTCGGTGCATCGTTACCTTTGCTCCAAATGGAAAGAAGTCCGTTATAGGTATATTCCGCAGCGGCGATACCGCTGTGTGAATAGCCTTCTTTTACATAAAAGACGATATTCTCACCCTCCACAAAGTTTCCGCTTGGCTGAGCGAGCATTCCTTCGATCTGATTTGTAAAATTGTGATACTCAAAGTCATCGGTTCCCGTACAGGCAAAGATGAAGAAATCCTCGGGGCTGTGACCCGATGCCGTGACCGCCGCATCCACGTCATCTCCCTGATAATCCATCGCTCCGCTTGAAGGGATAAAACAGCGGAACTGATCAAGGCAGTTAACGAAGGTGTACCACGTCGTGACTGAGCCCATGGAGAAGCCGCCGAAGGCTCTGTGATCACGGTCGGGGATGGTAGCGTAGGTGCTGTCCACGGCAGGAATGAGGTCGTTTACAAGCTCGTTGTGATAATTGACGGTCAGCGTATAGAACGCGAGGGTGTAGTTTGCGCTGTCGTCTGGATTTTCGTTGTTGTAGGTGGGGCAGACCACGATTATCGGTTCGATCTCGCCGTTCTGAATGGCATGATCGATCACGTTTTTGAATCCCGACGGACGTTCGGGTGTGCCCATCTGCGTAGTCTCATTGCCCCAACCGCCATGCATATAGTAGAAGGTGTTGTATTCCTTGCTTTCATCGTAGCCGTACGGCAGATAAACGATGGCACGCTTGGTCAGTTTGGTAGTTTTTTGCTCGTAGGTTTTGGATTCCCAAGTGTCATAGATCAACTCAACCAGTGTTCCTTGCTCGTCAGCGGCAGAAAAATACTCACTCGGGATTTCCATTAGCGCATCCGGAATGACAGGTTCGATTGCGTCCCCATCATTTGGCAGAGCCGGAGTATCTGTATCCGATATGCTTGGCGTACTTGATGTTGATGGATTCGTGCTGTCTCCGGTTGACGTATCTTCTGCCACACAGGAGGAAAACAGCATACAAAACATTACTGCTGTCAGCAGAACAGCAAATATACGCCTTATCATTTCGTCAGCCCCAGACCCTCAAGCCATTCCTTTACTGCTTCTTCAGAGCCTTCGACACGATCTCCCCACAGAGAAAGGGCATCATCGCTTCTGACGGTAGAGTTGGGGCAAAGTTTTTCAATGGTATCAAGACTGGATGCGCCGCCGGTGCTGCCGTTGTGTGTAAAATACGGAATAATCGTCTTGCCCGAAAGATCATATGCTTCAAGAAACGTCCATACGGGCATGGGCAGATCATACCACCAGATCGGAAAGCCGAGGAGAATGGTGTCATACTGTGCGATCACATCCGCTTCGGGCAGATCGGTAAGCTCGGGACGAATACCGTCATTCAGCTCGTCCTGCGCGCGCTCAAAGAGGTTTTCCCATTCGTAAGGGTCGGCAGGAGTAAGACGGAGTGTATCGGCTTCAAACTCTGCTGTAATCATTTCGGTGAGCTTATGTGTGTTGCCGGAGTTGGAGAAATAGACGATCAAAACCTCTCCATTTCCATCTTCGCCCGCAGAGGGCGTGGAAGTATCTGCTGGATTTTCGGAATTGTCCGGTTGCTGTTCATTGTTGGTTGTGCTGTTGTTTTGTGTCGCACTGCCCTCCGTATTGCTGCTGTTGTCGGAACAACCGACACAGACGAGCAGAAGAAAACAGGCGAGCATAATAGTGAAAATTCTTTTTATCATTGATCTCATTGACTCCTTATGATCAGAATATGTTTACAACCCATCCGCACACAAGCGAGAATACGATGACAAACGCAATATACAGAAAGAATCGTTTTGCGCCGAGAACGATTTTCAGCGCACCTAAATTTGTAATTTTGGTGGACGGACCGGTAATCATAAAGGAAGTCGCCGCACCGACGCTCATCCCGTCCCAGAGCCATTGCTGAAGAAGCGGAATCGTACCGCCGCCGCAGACGTACAGTGGAACACCGATGGTTGCCGCCATCAGTACGCCAAAGCCCTCGTTTTCTCCGAACAGGCTGGCAAAGGCATCGGCGGGAACATACCGCTGAAACAGTGCGGACAACAGAATACCCAGCAGGAAGTACAGTCCCGTTGCCTTGATGTTGCGCCAGAGATTTTTCAGAAACCGCAGAAGCAGATTCGGATCGGTATCTTTGTTTTTCGGTGCAGAAAATCCGCTGAAATTGAAAAAGTCCTTGCCGCGATAGAAAAAGTGAACACAAAGTCCGGCGGCAATTCCACACAGAAAACAGGTAATGACTCTAATCAGCACAAGTTCCGTACCAAGCGCGGTGCTGTACATAATAAGCTGCGGATTGAGCAGGATGGACGCCATCATAAACGAGGCAAGCCAGTCCTGCCGCATCCCTTTTTCGGAAAACGATGCGGCAAGCGGAATCGTGCCGTACATACACAGCGGTGATAAAATTCCGAGGATGCAGGCGGGGACGATGCCGAACAGTCCCCACCGTTTGTCCTTCATTCCGGCGAACAGATTATGGATGCGTTCCTTCGCAAAGACCGAAATCAGCGACCCGAGCACCATGCCCAGCACCCAGTACGAGAAAATCTGCCGCAGTTGGAGGTCAAAATAGTACCACAGGTAGATGAACTCCCGCTGCAGAATTTCAAAAAGATTACTCATTGACTACAACCAGCTTGTACGCACGGTTTCCAAGCCCGATTTCCTCTCCGTGCTCCAATGTGTCCTCACCGCCGACACCCTCAATTCTGCGGATCATGGATTCCGCACCTTCAGACTGGTAGATCAGATCGACACACGCCTGGTCAAGTGCGACAGGATCAGTGGAAGCCAGAATGCCGATGTCATGGATGTCGGGAGCGGAAGGACGCGCCGTGCAGTCGCAGTCCACGGACAGGTTATTCATAACGCTGATAAACAGAATGTTTCCGTCCAGTGCATCCACAACAGACTTGCCTGCTTCTGCCATGGAGTCCATGAACGTGGGAGAATCACCGCCCCAGGGACTGGTGTTGCTCTTGCCGCCGGTGTGAATAAGGCACTTGCCCTCAGTAGATGCAATGCCGATAGAGATATTCTTGATCGCACCGCCGAAGCCGCCCATCATATGTCCCTTGAAATGGCTGAGCACGAGCATACCGTCAAATTCTGCAAATCGTGCGCCGACAAGGTTTTCCTTCAGCACACTTCCGCCTTCCACGGGAATGGAGAGCGAACCGGTTTCATCCATGATGACCACATCCGCAATATCGGTAAAGCCGTGATCCTTGGCAAGCTGATAGTGCATAGCGGTCTGCGCACGGCTGCCGCCGTATGCGGTATTGCTTTCGACAATGGTGCCGTTTACGTGCTGCACAAGCTCCTTGATGAAATCGGGACGCAGGTGGTTGGACTGATCGGATTCACCGGTATGTACCTTTACTGCCGTATTCTCGCCGGTGATCTCAACGCCAAGAGCTTCATAGATTGCCATCAATGCTTCGGGTGTGATCTCAGAGGTGTAATAAACAACACTTTCCGCATCCGCATCATAATTTTTCAAATCTGCCGTCTTGATGGTGGCACCGCCGTTGGTAACAATTTCATCCACCGCTTCTACGGGCGTGTCGGGATTCTTGGAGGTGTCAGTTGTTCCGTTGGAATCAGATGTGCCCTCGGGTGCAGTCGTTGTGCCGTCCGTGGCAGTATCATTGTTACCCGATGTGTTTTCGGTGTTCGACGAAGTATCCGCAGGGTCGCTTGTGTTATTGCAAGCTGTGCAGGCAATCAGCACAACAAGTGCAAGCATAAGCGCCAAAACCTTTTTGATGTTATTTCGCATTTTTCTTTGACTCCTTTGTGATTAACAATATTTTTTTGATGATATGGGTAAGCATCACGAACAAAAGCGAGATGCACATCGTTTCAAAGAGATATTCAATCAAATGCTTATCGTAATCAAACCATTTGAATTCGGTAAGCAGGAACAGTTCTTCATAGAAACGGCGGATGATAAAGTGGTAAACACCGTAAGCGGACGCTGCACCCAATACGGCATAAAAGCCAACCTTTGCCGCTTTCTTTTTCGGAGTACGAATGTGCATACTGAGGTGCATACTCATGAACACAAAACACCACGCCGTGCTCGCCATGTGCAGCTTCCGCCCGAACATCATCATCCCGGGGATGCGGAAATCCTGAAATACCACGCCCGAGATCATCAGCGCGGACAACATACAGCCGATGAAGCTGAGCATCAGCAGGAAGTTGATTGCCGTCTGTATGATTCTCTGCGGAGGATATTTCCCCTTAAACAGTGCTTTGTACCATCGATAGTTCAGAATGTTATGGGCAAGAAAGCAGACGAACAGTCCCACGCCGAGCCATTCGTGGAGTGCGCCCGAAGCAAGATGCTGCCCCATCAGCAGCAGAAACAGTACAAACATGAAGATGTCAATGCAAATTTTCACGATTCTGATTGGTTTCATGACACACTCCCTCAGTTGTTTTCATAAATATCCGTCAGCCAGCGGTCAAATTCGGGAACCCAGTCAGAATTTTTATTGCCTGCGCCAAAACCGTGAGGCTGCCCCTCGTAGCAATGTTCCTCGACAGATACGCCTGCTTCACGCACGGCATCGGCGTTTGCCATGAACTGATGATAGAACGGATCTTCCGTACCGTAGGCGTAGAAAGTTGGCGGAAGATTGGACTGTCTGAACTTCTCAACATCGGTAGAGCCTACGGAAAGTCTGCCATAGAAAGAATAAATATGCCCAATAGCAGCGGAATCTGCAGAAACAAGGTCAAGCGTGTCGGGAATATAGTTTTCATCCAGCGCAGCAGGAGTTACATCACCTTTCCAGTTGAGTACCTGCTCACCGCAGAGAATACCGCCTGCGGAATAACCGACCACGGCAATATCGTTCGGGTCAATGTCATACTCATCTGCATAGTAACGCACATACCGTACTGCACGGGCAAGGTCGAGTGCTCCTTCCTCCTGTGTGAACGGACGAAGCCGATACTGTACCACGAAACACTGATACCCAAGCTCATTCAGTTTATCGGCAGTAGGATATGTGTCGCCCCAATTCCCACGAAATACGAACGCACCGCCTGCACAAAGCATGACAGCACCCTTGACCTCAACGCCTTTCTTCACAGGACGGTATTCCATGTGCGGTTTGAAGTCCTCCGGATCGTTCCATGAGGACGAATACTCTCTCGGACAGGGCATTTTACCTTCTTCCCACAGATAGATGGTCTGTGCTTCGCTCGGTGTAGGAACTGCCATATTGAATGCAGGAGTGTTTTCCGATTCCGAGGATGTATCGTCCACGGTATTCGGATCGTGGTACAGTCCCAAATCCTTCACCCAATCAACAATGTCCTGTTCGGCATCCTGTATTACATCGCGGGAGATAGACAGACCTCGAATCACTTCGGCATTCGGCTCCAGTTCGGCAATGGTTTCGTTGGTACGGGAAAATCCGCTGCCGCCGTGAGTGTTAAAGGTGATGATCTTCTTGCCCGAAAAATCATAGGTATCGAAAAAGGTGTACAGGATCATCGGCAGATCAGCCCACCAGTTGGGATAGCCGATAAACACGGTATTATATTCATCAAAGTTCTCAATGCTGTCCTTGATCGCCGGACGGGCATTCTCGCTTTTCTCCTGTTGGGCATACTCTACCAGCGCATCGTGATCGGTGGTATACGGCACTTCCGGTTCAATGCGGAAGATGTCCGCACCGGTGTTCTCCGCGATCACATACGCCATGTACTGGGTGTTGCCAAGAGTTTCGCCGCCTATTACAACAGAACTGTTGTCCTTATTGTCCGGCATGGAAAAGTAAACAACAAGCGTTTTGCCTGTATCGACAGTTGCTGTATTGGAATTCATATTATCGGATGTCGTGTTGCTGCTTCCAGGATAATTTTCTGGGGAAGATGGATTTTTTGTATCAGCCCCACTATCGGTACAAGCTGCAAAGGACAGCAGACAAGCACCGCACAGCAGCAGACTGAGAAATTTTCTGAATCTTCCCATAGGCTTACTTCAAAGCCGCACCGTCACGGAAAGCGTTGCCGACCTTTTCTCCGATCACATGATATGCGGCGTTTGCTCCGTCAAAAATAACAGGACGCAGCTTTTCAACCGAAATGTTGCCGTTTTTGCCGAGGATGCTTTCATCTGCGCTCACATTTACGATCTCTCCGAACATATAATGGTTTTCGGAATCGTAGCTGATGAGTTTACATTCCAGCGTCATGGGTAATTCTTCAATAACAGGTGCATCCACATATTCGCTTTTTACGGTGTGGAATCCCGATTTCTTCATTTTTTCCGGCTCGTCTTTTGCGGAAACAAGTCCCACATAGTCGCAGGCAATGACCGTATCCGCGGTTCCCATGCTGACGGTAAACGCTTTTCGAGCCAGAATGTTATCGGTGGATTTGTGGCTGCTGATGCACATGAAAATCTTGTTTCCGCCAGCCACACCGCCCCATGCTGCGTTCATGGCATCAGCATTACCTTTTTCATCGTAGCTCGCAATAATAAATACCGCCTGCGGATACAAAATCGGTTTCGCACCAAAATTCTTTCTCATAATTGGTTCCTCCATTTTATTGATTACTTCTTGTTTTTCGGCTCATAACGAAGCCAGAGGGTATCACCATCCAAAACATCTGCGCCAAGCAGCTTGAATGCGATGGGGTCTGTCTGCGGATGGAACACAGCTTTATCAAACACCGTAGCCGAATCTGTACCGCCGTCCGTCAGCGGAGCGATAATCAGACTAAGCTCGTCAATCAGTCCTGCCTGCAGGAAGGTATAGTCCACGATCCCGCCGCCGCAGATCATCAGTTTTTCGATGTGAAACAGTCTGTACATCTTTTCCATCACCAGTTCGCAATCGAGGGTATCCTTTCCCGCGAAGATATAGGAAATATCGAAGCTATGCAGATAAGCAATATAATCATCTGACACGTTTTCACACAGCACCGCAATCGGATGCACACGGGGACGACCTTTCTTTTCGATATACTTGCTCTCCCATGCGACAGTTCCGTTGACGTCGATGCAAATGAAATACCGCTCAACATCTGTTTCTGCAAGATAGTCGGTACGAGGGCATGTTTCACTTGTTTTCGGAAGTTCACCGACATAACCTCCTGCATAGGTTTCTGCCATTGTCGTTGCACCGTAAAGAGTTGCTTTGCAGTCATATTCTGTACGGATACGATTGGACTCTGCAAGACAGGGACGCAGTTCGGGTGCGCCGAAGTATTCGCCGTCGATCTTACCGTCCACGGAACTGACGATATGACAGATTACATAAGGTCTGTTCATAAGCATCACCAATTCTTCTTTTCCTTGGAGCTGTCATGCTGCTTTTAACGTTCTTCCACCATCCGGCAGAACCATTCCACCATGTTCGGGTCGGTATGGGAGAAGAAAGAGGACTGCTTTTTGTCAAGCCCCGCGATGATTGCCATATCCTCGTCCGCCAGTGCGAAGTCGAATACGTTGAAGTTTTCCTCCATGCGTTCAATGTGTGTGGACTTGGGAATCACCACAACGCCGCGCTGAATGTGCCAGCGGAGCATGACCTGCGCAGACGTTTTGCCGTACTTTTCGCCGATTTCTTTCAGCTCGGGCAGCTCAAACATACCGCCACGTCCTTCGCCGAACGGTGCCCATGCTTCCACCTGCACACCGTACTTTTCGTGCCAGCTGAGATTTTCAGTCTGCTGATGATGCGGATGCACCTCGATCTGGTTGACCATCGGCTTGATGCGGGCGAAGTTGGCAATGTCGATCATGCGGTCGGTGTAGAAGTTGGAGATGCCGATAGCACGGATCACGCCTTCCGCATACAGATCCTCCAGCGCGCGATAGGCACCGTAAACATCGCTGAAGGGCTGATGGAGCAGGCAGAGGTCGAGATAGTTCGTCTGCAGCTTGCGCATGGATTCCAGCACGGACTTTTTGCATTCCTCGTAGCCGTAATGCTCGATCCAGACCTTGGTGGTGAGGAAGATTTCCTCACGTGGGATGCCGCTCTTTACAAGCGCACTGCCGACTTCTTCCTCGTTGAAATAGCTCTGTGCCGTGTCGATGGAGCGATAGCCGACCTTCAGAGCGTCAAGTACGCAGCGTTCGCATTCGTCCTTTCGTACCTGATACACGCCGTAGCCGAGAATGGGCATTTTTACGCCGTTGTGAAGGGTTACATATTCCATATTTTTTTACCTCCGAAGAAATTATGATTGATCTGCTTCATCACCGCAGTTGGTGTGATATATAGTTTTTCCGCCGCTTTCGAAAAACTACCTTGCTCTGTAACTGCAATAAATGTATCAAGTTGTGGGTTGTGCATGATTACTCTGTTCCGCCGCTTGACAAACAGCTCTTTCAGATACATAATATTGTTATACAAGTTAAAGTCAACTTTAAGTCAAGGGATTTCACGAAAAATCCAAAATTTGGGAGATAAAAATGTTTTATACAGTCGGAGAAATGGCAAAGCGTTTGGGTGTTGCACCGTCCACGCTTCGTTTTTATGATAAGGAAGGGTTGCTCCCGTTTGTAGAGCGTTCAGACGGAGGCATTCGTGTATTCAAGGATTCGGACTACGAGTGGCTGATGATCATTGAATGTCTGAAGAAAACGGGGATGCCGCTGAAGGACATCCGGGAATTTATCGTGATGGCGATCAAAGGAGATGATACGATTGACGGACGGCTTGCGCTGATTACGAAGCAGAAGGAATCGGTTGAGCAGCAGATTGCGGTACTTGAAGAAGTGCATCGCGTGCTGGAATTCAAGCAGTGGTATTATGAAACGGCGAAAAAAGAAGGTACAACCGATGTGCCGAGACGTATGCCGCCGGAAGAGCTGCCGGAAGAGTTCAGAGAGATCAGACGGAAACTCCGTGGTGAATGATGTAATCATTCTTGCATAAGAAAACCGCTGTACTTTTCATCCTCGCAAGGATGGAAAGTACAGCGGTTTTATATTTTCTGAAGAAAGGTGTCAAACTGCATTTTTACAGTTTGGGTATCATTTTCGAGGAAAATATACGGGTGTCCAGAGGGGGGGCGGGTCTCCGGTGGAGACCTCAAAATGCGAAGCGTTTTGAAACACTGACCGAGCCGGCAGGCGAGACGCATCCCCTTGGCTCTGGGTTTCCAATAGGGGCGAGAAGCACCCCTGTTGGCACACGATTTTGCTTGCAAAGTCTAGTGTGTTATACCTTTTGCGACCGCTGACGCTGGAAAGGGGCTGTCCCACGCCAGACAGACACTTTTCGGCGGCAGCAGAACAGGCGGATTTTGTGGGCTATAAGCTACAAAAGACAAGGAATTTGCAACGAGCAAAATCCGGCTGTTCGGGTGTAGTTGGCATAGGAAATCTTGAAGCTGTGCGGAAAGATTTTCTGTGCCAACGGGGGCGCAAGAGGTATATAAAAACCCGCCGCAGCGATCAGCTCCCGTATCTGTATCCCTACTATCAGCGGGATAAAGCGGAGGGACGCTTGGACGACGCCAAGGCGTTGGAATTGATTGAAGGGCTATTCATCAAGTTTAACCATATCGTCTACCTGCGCAGCTCCGGAAGCGCCAAGTATTTTGCCGGCTTTCCCATCGGCTTTAACGTGGCCGTTGGCGGCCAGGGCCCGGACGGGCAGGACGCCTCCAATGCATTGTCCTATCTATTTCTTACCGCCCAGGAGCAGCTGGGGCTGCCCCAGCCCAACCTTTCCGCCCGGGTGCATAGGAATTCCCCGGAACCGTTTTTGCGCCGCTGCGCCCAGGTGATCGGCAAAGGGAGCGGTATGCCCCAGCTGTTCAACGACGAGGCGGTGATCCCCGCCCTGATGGAAAAAGGCATTTCCCAAGAAGACGCCAGGAATTACGCCATTGTGGGGTGCGTGGAGCTATCCACCATGGGGAACAGCCTTGGGTGGAGCGATGCGGCCATGTTCAATTTGGTAAAAGCCCTGGAGCTGGCATTAAACGATGGGAAATGTATGCTGAGCGGGGTTCAGATGGGAGCGCATACCGGCACCCTGGCGGATCATGCCACCTATGGGGATGTGGAACGGGCTTTCGCCGCCCAGATCGATTATTTCTTTGACCGGATGCTGGCCTGCTGCGACGTGGTGGAAAAAGCCCATGGTATGCTGCTGCCCTCGTCCTTCCTGTCCGGCGTGATACGGGATTGCCTGGAAAAGGGGGTGGACGTTACCCTGGGCGGCGCCCATTATAACCTATCCGGCATCCAGGCGATTCAGTGCGCCAATGTGGCGGACAGCCTGGCTGCCTTAAAGGCCTTGGTGTACGATGAACAACGGGTGGATCGGAAGGCGCTCTATGAAGCCTTGCGCCGGGATTTTGCCGGCGAGGAACGGCTGCGCCAGACCCTGCTGAACCGGGCGCCGAAATATGGAAACGATGTGGCCTGGGTGGATGAGATCGCCCATACGTGGATCCGGTTTTTCGCAGACAAGCTAAAGGGCCATACCAATGCCCGGGGCGGCATTTATCACGCAGGATTATATACGGTTTCCGCCCACGTGCCCATGGGGCAAAATGTGGGCGCCACCCCGGATGGGCGTCATGCCAGAGCCCCCTTGGCGGACGGGGGTATGTCCGCGGTATACGGCCGGGACCTGCAAGGGCCTACCGCTTTGCTAAAATCCGTTTCCCGGGTGGATTCCAAGCTGGGAAGCAACGGCACCCTCTTAAATATGAAGTTCCTGCCCCAGCTGTTTCAGAGCGAAACCGGCATTTGCAAATTCGTCGAATTCATACGGGCTTTTATTCGCCTGCGCATCTCCCACGTGCAGTTCAACGTGGTCAACCGGGAGGCGCTGCTCTCCGCCCAGGCCAATCCGGAAGCCTTCCGGAGCCTAACCATACGGGTGGCAGGGTATACCGCGTATTTTACGGAGCTGGCCCGGGACCTGCAAAATGAGATCATTGAAAGAACCAGCTACGGGGATGTATGATAAAAGCAAACATTTTTGATATCAAGCGATTTGGCATCCAGGATGGGGCGGGGATCCGGACGGTGGTCTTTCTAAAAGGATGCCCCCTGCGGTGTAAGTGGTGTCAAAATCCAGAGGGGCTCTCCAAGGACATTCGGATATGGGCCCGGGGCAATCGATGCATCGGATGCGACAGCTGCATACAAAGCTGCCCCAACCAGGCCATTCACAGGGATCGAAAAGGCTTGGCCATAGACCCGGCCCAATGCGATCTATGCGGAACGTGCGAGGCAATATGCCCCACCATGACCTTGCAGCGGGACGGACGCCCCATGGATGTGCAGGAAACCATGGAGCGGATCCTGGATGACCGCATGTTCTATGGGGCGGAAGGGGGGGTCACCCTTTCCGGCGGGGAATGCACCGCGTCGCCGGAATTTTCCCTGGCGCTGCTGGAAGCCTGCCGGCAAGCGGGGCTCCATACCGCCATCGAAACCTGTATGCACGCGCCGCCCTCCGTTATGGACGCCTTTTGCCAAGCGGCCGACGCCATCATCGGCGACATCAAGCTCCTGGACCCCCGCCGCCATAAAGGGGCGACGGGGGTAGATAACAGCCTGATTCTGCAAAATTTTGAACGGCTGGCCAGCCGGGCCCCCTCGCTGTTGATCCGGATCCCTTTGATCCCTGGGTATACGGCGGACGCGGAAAATGTGGCGGCCATCGCCGCGTATGTGGCCAAGGTGAACCGGTCGGTCCCCCTGGAGCTGATCAACTTCAACCCCTTGTGTATCAGCAAATATGAGACCCTGCGTCAGGACTATATCCCCACGGACGGCAAGCCCTTGCCGCCGGCGGAGATGGCCCGGTTCGCTGAAATTGTAAAAGCCCAAGGGCTATATGTAAAATATTGAGCGGAGGAACCTATGAACGATACCAGCGCGTTTTTGAATACGGCCACCCGGGGCAACAGCGTCTTTATGCATACGGTCCGTGCGGCTTATGATACGATCGGCGCCCCGTGCTACCTTTCCCTAGATATGGCCAACGGCCATACCCGGACGTTTCGGGTGTGCTTGCCCCAGCCGGGCTCCCGGGAGGAGGCGCAATTCATCCGGGACTATTTTTATGCCCGGATATATAACATCCTCTCCATCCTGGGAGGCGTGCGCATGGGGATCTATCCTGGGGAAAGCGGGTTCGCCCGGGAATTGGCCGCCGCGCTGCCGGCGGCCTTTGGGATCGGGCAGGCGAGAGAAGCGCGCACAGGCTACGCCAAGTGCGTCAATGTGGCCGACCGGATGAACCGGGCTTTGGGAGCGCCGGCCTTCTCCTTTCAGATCGTGGAGGGGAAAGCGCCGGCCCTTAGCCCTGAACAGGACCGCGGGTCGGGGGACATTTTGCGGGACCTGCGGGCGGCGGCGGAAAAAGCCATGGACGGCCTGTTTTGCGGCATCGATATCGGCGGTACGGATATCAAGCTGGTGGGGGTGCGCAATGGAAGGATTCACCACATCAAGGAATACGATTGGAACCCTGCGGGGTTTGCCAGCATCGACCCCATCCTGCAAACCGTATGCCTTTTCGTCCGAGCCTCCCGGGCGCTGCTGTCCATGCCGGCGCATCCCAGCGAGGCGCAGCGCCTGCTTGCGGCACGGATCTTGGATAAGGAAACACCCATCCAGGCGCTGGAGGCGGCCCTTACCGCGCTGGAAGCCGGCCTTGCAGAGCTGACGCCGCTGCAAGGCATTGGGGTCAGCTTCCCGGATGTGGTGGTGCGCAATAGGATCGTGGGGGGCGAGACCCACAAAACCAAGGGCGTCCGGGAGCACGCGGCGGACTATGAGCGGGAATTTGCCCGGCTTACCCGCCTGGATCTGGAGCTGGGCAAGCTATGCGCCCCAAACGGCAGGGTGCATATCACCAACGACGGCCATATTTCCGCCTATACCGCTGCGGTGGAGTTGGCCCATTCCCCCCAGTGGGAAATGGTGCGGGATGGGATGTTTGCCCACTCCCTGGGGACGGAGCTGGGAACCGGGTGGATCGATGCATCCGGCAAGGTTCCGGAATTCCCCCTGGAGGTATACAATTGCATCATAGACCTGGGGAATTTCCCGGCCAAGGCCTTGCCCGCCCAGGATGTGCGCAGCATCAACAATTTTAACACCGGGCTTTCCGGCACCTTGCAGCGCTATGCAGGCCAAAGCGGCGCCTTTCGCCTGGCGGAAGCCTACTACCGCGCCCACGCGCCCCAAGCGTATCAGCGGCTATTGGAACTGGGGCTGATGCGGTGGGAAACCCCGGAACGGCTGGCGGCAGTGGTGGAGCCCAAGGATATGCGCAAAGCCTTTTTGGAGCATTTGATGGGCCAAGCGGAAGCCGGTATGCCCCAGGCGGAGGAGATCTTCCGCACGATTGGGGAATATTTGGCGGCGACCTGGCTGGAAACGGAAACGGTTTTGGCGCCGGCGGCTAAATCCCGGGTGCTGTTTGGCCGGTTTGTAAAAAGGAACCGTTGCTTTGAGCTGATGCGAGAGGGCGCAAAGCGGGTCTGCCCCCAGCTACAGCTGATCGCGGCGGATGACGAGCTGGCCTTTACCCCCCTTATGCAACAGCTGCGGGCCCATCCAAGCTACAGCGTGGCCCAGTTCGGCCAGGCAGTGGGCGCGGTGTATTTTGCGGCGGCAATTTTGTAAGGGCTGGCACCAAAAAAGGCAAGGGTATTTCAAAGGCGGCTTGGGCCGCCTTTTTTAATTGGGCGGAGGAAAACGCCGGCAGGGCCTTTGGAAGACGGCCCTCGCCCACGGCCTTGGAAACCGTTGCCGTTCTCCCCAAAGGCGCGCGCCTCCTCAAAAAAATCGCGCGCATAAGGCTTGCCCGCGCCTATTCCCGGCAGGGGAAACTGGGGCTGATGAGAGCGGACGGAGAATTGGCAGGTCTGGGGATGGTAATATAGGTTCATCTTCACCTGCCCCATGCATACGTTGGAGGCCGGCCCGGGGCGGGGGCAAGCCCGGGACCCTCCGTTACATCCCCATGCCGCCCCTTTTTCGCCTGGAATATCCACCGATTGGGTTACCGTGCCGCTGGGAAGGGACTGGCAATGTATCCGCAGACGGCTGACCGGGACGCGGCTTTACAAACGGTAAAAAATGCCGTATGCTGGAAAAAAAGGGGGGGCTGCGCCATGGAGAACCGGAAAACCGAAAAACGCCTGCGGATCCATGCCGGCGGCGTGTTTTTGCTGGTGCTGGCGGCAGCCCTGCTGCTGACCTGGTATATCGAGCGTACCGCCCTGGAGCAGGAGCGGGACCGGATGACCCATATCGCCCAGTCCGTGGGCTCCGAGACCTACGAGACCCTTTTGTCCGAGATGGGAAAGACCCGGGTGCTGGAAGCCTATTTGATCCAGACCGGCGGCTCCTACGCGGGCTTTGAGAGGGTGGCGCCCATCCTGCTGGAGGAGGCTTTCGTGCGCAACGTGCTGTTTGCCCCCGGAGGCGTGGTGGAGGCGGTATATCCCCTGGCGGGGAATGAAAACGCCGTGGGCCTCAACATGAACGAGGAGGGGGCGGGCAACCTGGAGGCCCGGGCCGCCATGGAAAAGGGCGAACTGTATATGGCCGGCCCATTTCCTTTAATCCAGGGAGGCATGGGCATCGCTGGCCGCCTGCCGGTATACCTGACGGATGCGGTGGGCCGGCGCAGCTTTTGGGGCATCGTTTCCGTGACGCTGGATTTTCCGGCGGTGCTTTCCGGCAGCCCGGTGGAGCGGGCTGCCAGCCAGGGCTTTGCCTGCGAGGTGTGGCGGATCAACCCGGATACCGGCCGACGCCAGACCATCCTCATGTCGGAGACCGCACCCCGGTCCGGCTGGGAAACGGTCTCCTTCCAGCAGGAGATGTTCAACGCCGATTGGACCATTACCCTATCGCCCCTTCTGCCCTGGTATGCCCGGCCCAGCCTGTGGATCTATCTGACCATTGGGCTGCTGCTAAGCGGGCTGGCGGCGGCGGGCACCTATAACCTGGAACGGGTGCGGCTCATGCGGGCGGAGGCAGCCCGGCGGGCCATCCAACAGCTGCAGACCCAGCTGGAGCACGAGCAGACCGATATGCTCCTGAGCCAGATCCGCTCCCATTTCTTTTACCATACCCTCAATTCCCTCCAGGCCCTCATCGTCCTGCGGCCGGAGGAGGCCTATAAGATGGCCGGGGATTTTTCCCGCTACCTGCGCTTTAGCCTGGACGCCTCCACGGCGGCCGGCGGCATGGGCTCCTTTAAGGAGGAGCTTAGGGCGGTGCGGGCCTATGCGGACATCAACCAGGCCCAGCTGGGGGACCGGCTCACCATGGTCTACCATGTGCCGGATGTGGATTTCCCCCTGCCGGTGCTAACCATCCAACCGGTGGTGGAAAACGCCATCCTCCACGGCATCAAGCCAAAGGTGGGGGGCGGCACGGTGACCCTGTCCCTGGAGGAGACGGACACCCATTGGCAGGTCACGGTGCAAGACGATGGGGCGGGGTTCGATCCCGCAGCCGCTGCCGCGGCCGGCGCCATCGGCCTGGGCAACGTGCGCCGGCGGCTGCGCCGCTTCCCGGGCTGCGGCATCGCCATCTTCAGCGCCCCGGGACAGGGCGCCCGGGTGGTGCTCACCTATCGCAAGGAAGCCCCCCGGACAGAGGGGGCGGAGACATAGGCCCGGCTTTCCAAAATTTCCCCGGCATCCATGGATATTTGCGCCAAAAAAGGCCCATGGCGCCGGAAAAACCAGGGCGAAGCGTACGGTTTCCGTACGCTTCTGTTGCTATACTATATATATGAAAGAGAGGTAACGCGCCTTGAAGACCATTTTGGTGGACGACATGCTGTTGGACCTACAGCTGTTTGAGCTCAAATGCGCGGATATGCCAGATTTCGAGATCGTAGGAAAATTCACAAATCCAGACCAGGCCATCGCCTATGCGGCAGGCCATGTGGTTGACTTCGCCCTGTTGGATATTGATATGCCAGGCATGAACGGCATGGAACTGGCCCAGCGCCTTAGACAGATCCGGCGGGATATCATCATCGTATTCGCCACAGCCCATCCCAAATTTGCTGTAGACGCCTTGCGCATGAAGGCGGATTATATGATCTTCAAGCCCTTTGACCGGGAAGACATCGCCGATGTGATGGAGCGCGCTAAGCTCCTGCGCCGGCGGCAGAACAAACGGTTTTTCTTCCGCACCTTCGGGGCCTTTGATATGCTGGTGGACGGGGAACCCGTCCGGTTCCGTTCCGCCAAGGCCAAGGAGCTGATGGCCCTGTGCCTGTACCGCCAGGGCTGCCCGGCTTCCATCCATGAAATCGTCGAATGCCTGTGGGGCGAGGAGACCGCCGGCGCAGATAGCACCGGCTACCGGCGTACCATCAAGGAGCTGACGGATACCCTGCGGGATTACGCCGCCGAGGAGCTGCTCCTGCGGGCCCGGGGCAGCTTGCAGCTGCGGCTGGAGCTGGTGGATTCGGATTATCAGCGGTTTTTAGACGGAGATCCAGACGCCATTTGCCAGTTTCAGGGCAGCTTCCTGCGCCAGTATTCCTGGGCGGAGCCCATGGTCTATACCCTGTTGGAGAAAAAGCAGCTGATGCTCGCCCGCCTATCCCGGCGGGGCGAAAGCCAATAAAGGAGGGTTGGAAGTTGGATGAATTTCTGAGAATGGAGCATGTCAGCAAACGCTTTGGCGACTTCTACGCCAACAAGGACATCGATTTCTCCGTGCGGCGGGGGGAGGTCCACACCCTGCTGGGGGAAAACGGCGCTGGCAAATCCACCCTGATGAACGTCCTGATCGGGCTGTACCAGCCTACGGAGGGCACCATTTACCTGGATGGGAAAAAGGTGCGCATCGATTCCCCGGCCCAGGCCGTGAAGCTGGGCATCGGCATGGTGCATCAGCACTTCATGCTGGTGGAGGCCATGACGGTATTTGAAAACATCATCCTGGGGGATCGGAACACCAAGGGGGTCTTTATCGACCGGGAAGCCCGTAAAAAGGAGATCCAAGATCTATCCGCCCGGTATGGGTTGGATGTGGAACTGGATAAGCCCATTACGGAAATTTCCGTGGGCGCCCAGCAGCGCGTAGAAATTCTCAAGGCCTTATATCATGGGGCGGAGCTGTTGATCCTGGACGAACCCTCCGCCGCCTTGACGGACATAGAGGTGGAAGGCTTGTTTGCCATCATGCGCAAGCTCACCAGCGAGGGGAAGAGCATCATCTTCATCAGCCATAAGATGCGGGAGGTGTTGCGGATCTCCGACCGGATCACCATCCTGCGGGCAGGGCAAACGGTCCGAACGGTAAACCGGGAGGAGACCACCGGCGAGGAACTGGCCAACCTGATGATCGGCCGGGAGTTGACCCCCTCCCATTATGAAAAGATCACCGCCCCCGGGGAGCCGGTGGTATCCCTGGAAAAGGTGGATTACCATAAGGAATCCAAACACAACGGCCTTTCGGGGGTATCCCTGAGCGTAGGCCGGGGGGAGATCGTAGGCATTGCCGGGGTGGATGGCAATGGCCAGAGCCAGTTGGCCCAGGTGGTGACCGGGGTATTGACCCCGGATGCAGGGCGGGTGGATCTAAAAGGGTCCCGGGTGGCCCAGTTTACCCCCAATGGCTTTATTTTGGAGAGCGTCTCCCATATTCCAGAAGATCGAAATAAAATGGGCCTGATCGGCGACATGTCCGTGCAGGAGAACATCGTCCTCAAGTCGACCGATACCCCACAATTCTCTTCCGCCCGGGGCTTCCGGCTGAAAAAACGGGCCATTCGGGATTACGCAGAGCAAATGCGAAAGAAATACGACATCCGCTGTACCTCTGTGGAGCAGGAGGCTAGGAACCTTTCCGGCGGCAACCAGCAAAAGGTGATTTTAGCCCGGGAGTTGGAGGGCCAGCCGGATCTGTTGGTGGCGGTGCATCCTACCCGGGGCCTGGATATCGGTGCGGCCCGGTTTGTCCACGATACCATGATCCAAGCCCGGGAAAAAGGCTGCGGGGTGTTGCTGATCTCCGCAGACTTTGACGAGATCCTGGAGGTTTCCGACCGGATCGTGGTGATGTTCGAAGGACAGGTGATGGGCGTATTTTCCGGCAAGGAGCCGCCGATCCAGGAAATCAGCCTGGCCATGGCCGGCAAGTAAGGAGGGAGACGCGGATATGAAAGACAGCAATAAGCTCATCAGCGTGTTGGTACCGGTGGTCTCCGTGCTGCTGGCGTTCGCCATCGGCTGCGGGGTGATGGCGGCCCTGGGGGCCAATCCCCTGGTGGCCCTCCAGTCCCTGTGGACCGGCGCCTTCGGCAACCTGCGCAACCTGGGCACCACCTTGGCCCGGGCCACACCCTTGATCTTTACAGGGCTTTGCGCCTGCTTCGCCTACCGGTGCGGGGTGTTCAACCTGGGGGGCGAGGGCCAGTTCATCATCGGGTCCGTGGCCTGCTGCTACGTGGCCACCCAGAGCGGCATCGAAGGCTTTCCCGCCATCGTGCTGTGCCTGCTGGCCGGGGTGCTGGCCGGCGGCCTTTGGGCCCTGATCCCCGGGGTTTTGAAGGTTTACAGGGGCCAGAACGAGATGATCATCTCCATTATGCTCAACTATGTGGCCACCCTGTTCATGGGGGTGGTGTATACCAATTGGCTCCGGGAGGGCAGCGTGCCCCAGACCATGTCCGTGCCCGATGCAACCAAGCTGAGCCGCCTATTCGGCCTCAGGGCCACCACCGCCTTTGTGATTGCCATTGTGGTGGGGCTGCTGGTGTACTACTTCCTCTTCCACACCTCCAAGGGCTTCCAGCTCCGGGCGGTGGGCCTGAATATGACCGCGGCGGAGTTCAACGGCTTTGCGGTGAAAAAGTATATCCTCTTTAGCTTTGTGGTCTCGGGCGTGATCGCGGGCCTGGGCGGCAGCGCGGAGCTGCTGGGCACCCAATACCGGCTGATCAACGGCTTTGCCTCCGGCTACGGCTTCGACGGCGTGGCCATGGCCCTGATCGCCCAGCTGCACCCCCTGGCAACCATTTTGGTGGCCATCTTCTTCGCGGCCTTGCGGGTGGGCTCCACCACCATGCAGGCCGCTACTGGCGTGCCCACCAGCGTATCCGATATCATCCAGGCTCTGGTCATCGTGTTTACCGTGGCAGGCCTGGCCATGGTGAAGCTACCTCAGTTCAAGGCGGTTATCAACCGCCTCTTCGGCGGAAAGGAGGCCGTTGCGTCATGAGTTGGGAATTCGTTTCGAACCTGCTGCTGGCCAGCATCCGTATGGCCACGCCCTTGATTTTCCTCTCCCTGGCGGAGCTGTATTCCCAGCGGGCGGGCTTGGTTCACATCGGCCTGGAGGGCCTGGCGGCCATCGGCTCCCTGGTGGGATTCATGGTGAGCCTGATCACCGGCAGCCCCATGCTGGGGGTGCTGGCGGGCGCCCTGGTGGGCATTCTGGTGAATATGGTGTTCGCCTACGCCACCGTGTCCCTGTGCGCGGAGCAGATCGTTTACGGCATGGCCATCAACATCTTCGCCCCGGCCCTGGCGGCTTTCATCTACCGGGTCTACTTCGGCGCGGGCAGCACCCTGGTCCAGGTGACCCTGATGAACAACCTGTCCGCCACCCTGGGAATCACGGCGGATAACTTCCTTATGAAGCTCCTGCTGGACCAGACCCCCATGGTATACCTGGCCTATGCCCTGGTGATCTTCACGGCCATCTATTTCAACAAGACCAAGTCCGGCCTCAACTACAAGGCCGTAGGCGAATACCCTAAGGCGGCCGCCACCCTGGGCATCAACGTGATCGGGGTAAAATACGTGGCCTGCATCATCTGCGGCGCCCTGGCGGGCATGGGCGGGGCCTTCCTGACCACCTGCTATTCCAACACCTATGTGGACGGCAACGTGGCGGGCCGTGGCTTTATCGCCCTGGCGGCGGTGATCTTCGGCCGGTGGAGCGGCGGCGGCGTGCTGCTGGCGTGCCTGTTCTTCGGCTTCTGCGACGCCCTGCAGATCCGGCTCCAGGTGGGCAGCTTCGGCGTACCCTACCAGTTCTTCCAGATGATCCCCTATATCGCCACGGTGGTGGTGCTGGCCCTGATCGGCATGAAGAAGGCCGGGCCAAAGGGCGCGGGCAAGCCCTACCTCCGGGAGGAGCGTTAAGGAATAACCGCCGCGTTTGCGGCTGTTAGAGATACATGCGACCCAAGGGACCCACAAACACGGACAACAAGAAATGGAGGAAAAAACGATGAAAAAACTGTTGGCACTACTCCTGTCTCTGGTCATGATCCTGTCCCTGGCTGCTTGCAGCAGCGGCGCCGAAGAAGCGGTGGCCGAGGAGCCCGCCCAGACGGAAGCGTCCGGCGAAGAAGCCGCCGAACCCGCTGCCGAGCCTGCCGCGGAAGGAAAAACGTACAAAGTGGCCATGATCTGCGACTCCAGCATCTCCGACGGCGGATGGGGCATGTCCTGCTACAACGCCATGGTAGATGCCGCCGCGAAATATGGCTGGACCACCGAGGTCTCCGACATGATCGCCCAATCTGCCTATTATGAGACCATCGTCACCTATTGCGACCTGGGCTATGACCTGATCTACGCCCCGGGCAACCAGTACACCGACGCGGTGCTGCAGGCTGCCGAGGAGTATCCGGAAGTGGCCTTTGCCCTGCTCAACGGCGGCACCGGCACCCCGGAGCAGGCCGTGAACGGCAACGTGACCTCCCTGCTGCCCGACGCCCAGCAGGTCGGCTGGATCGCCGGCGCGCTGGCGGGCCTGATGACCGAGAGCGGCACCATCGCCTTCATCGGCGGCATGGAGCTGGATACCACCGTGGGCAAGTACAACGGCTATTCTGAAGCGGCTGCCTATGTGGGCGAGCAGGCCGGCAAGACGGTTTCCACCCTGGATATCGTATACTCCGGCGACTTCTCCGCCTCCGATAAGGGCATCGAGTTCGCCAAGGCCATGATCGACCAGGGGGCCGACGTGTTCTTTGGCGACGCGTCCGCCGTGGACTCCGGCGCCCGGCAGGCCATCGACGAGGCCAATGCCGCCAGCGGCTCCGTGAAGATCTACGACATCGCCCAGCCCTCCGACCTGCTGGGCCAGAACGAGTGCATCATCTGCAGCCAGGTCACGGATAACGCTTCCCTGGTGGGCCTGTGCATGGAGGCCGTGGAGAACGGCACCTTCGGCGGCGAGGTCATTTACGGCACCCTGCAGAACGGGGTTCTGTCCGCCGGCGCCCTCAGCGACCTGGTACCTGCGGAGATCCAGGAGCAGTATCTGGCCTACATCGACCAGATGACCCAGGGCACCTTCATGCAGTAAGCCCTGTCCTCGAACCCAAAACCGCCCGCCGGCCGGAAGGCCTGCGGGACAGCGGGCCGGCGGCATTTTGCCGCCGGCCTTGGCGTATCCATCCGTTCCTCCGGGGCGGGGCCGGGGCGGCGAAGCCGGGCCCGGGCTTCCAAGGGGCGGCATGGGTAACCCCGCCCGAAAAAGGCATATGCCCCGTGGCCAAGGCAGGACGCGGGCGCGCTTGTTTCACCCCTTTGCCGCAGGCCGTCCCGCCCCTTTACGAAGGGGATTTCCCTGTGATATGATAAAAAAATCACCAAGCAATCTGCGTCTGGAGAAAACCGTACATGAGCGTTACCGTTTCCCAATTGATGGAGCTGCCCTGCCTGCGCAAGGCAAAGGTGCTGGCCGGGCACAAGAGCCTGGACCGGATCGTGACCAGCGTCACGGTGCTGGAATACGCCACGCCTACGGCCATGCAGCAGAAGCTGTATAAAAGCATTGAGTTTTGGGGCAGCGAGATTATCCTAACCGGCTTTTGCAACATCGCGGAGGATGTGGAGGCCCAATGCCACAATATCCGCATATTGGCCGAGGCCGGCGAGGTGGGGATCATCCTGTATTATGTGGGGCTCATCCTTCCCCGGGTGGACCCCAGGCTGATCCAGCTGGCGAACGAGCTGGACTTCGTGCTGATCTGTATGCCGGAAAACGAACCGAACCTTCGTTATGGGGAGGTGATCCGGGAAGCCATGGACGCCATTGTCCGGGATGAACTCAACAACCCCACCTTTACCATCGACCTGCTGGATCAGATGACAAAGGTCCCCCAAGGGCAGCAGAGCGTAAAAACCATCTTACGGATCACCAGCGACCGGCTTCGGGCGTCGGCGGTCATCACGGATGCCGAATATCGGGTGCTGAGCCAGGCTTCCTGGCCCAGGAACCAGGACCTGGCATGGGGGGATATGATCCAGCAGGCGGCCAGGCACCCGGGGAGCGATTGCTCCTGGGAGATCGACGGGAGAAAGAACCTTTGGGCCTACAAGGCGGAAATCCATCCCAACAATTGCAGCCGGATGTTTCTGTTTGTGTTTTCGGAGCGGGGAAATCTGGATCAGGTCCTTTGGAAGCAGGTGGTGGAGGGCATTCGGGTGAGCATGGGGGTTTGGGGAAAAACCCACGACCAAATGGACCTTTCGGAGCTGACCCGCGCCATCATCCTGGATGAGCCCATCAAGATGCGGCGGCTGGGGGATCTATATCATATCGATGTTGCATCCATGAGCGATATGTGGATCCTGCGAAGCTTGAAGGGGGATAACCTTTCCCCCTGGACCAAGGAGGTGGCGGAGCTATCCTCCCTGTATACCAGGGTTGGGCTGTGCGAACATTATGAGAACGATATCCTGATCTTCCCGGTGGGGAACCGGACCCTCCACGAGATGGACGAGTGGACCAACGCCCTGGTGGCGTTCTGCCAGGAGAAGGGCCTGTGCGCGAAAATCACCCGCTGCCCCCTGCTCCAATATACGTCCCATGCCAAATATGCGTATGAAATCAACCGGGCCTATCTGGAAACCAGCATAAAGGTCTTTCCCATGCGGCCCTTTTTCAACATCTCCGAAATAGAGTTCGTGAAGGAATGCTGCGAGATCGCCGACCAGGGCAAGGAGGCGGTACGGCGGTATCTCTCCCTGCTGGACCCCATCCTTTCCGGGAAGGACGGGCCGGAGATCATCCATACCCTGACGGCCTTTCTCCTGGATAAAAATGCAAACATTACGGAAACGGCTGCCCATCTCTTTGTCCATAAGAACACCGTAAAGTACCGCTTGCAGAAGGCCGGCAACCTGCTGGGCTTCCATGTGGGGGACATCCCCCAATCGAAAAACCTGTTATATGCCCTGGCTTTACAGCGGATCCTGTAGGTTTTGCGGGGAAGGCGGAGCTGGGTTTCGTGGCCGATCATTGTCCTTTAAGACAATGATCGGCAGAAAACTTTATCCAATGAAACAATGTTTTCTCCCCGTCGGTTTACTATAATCTAAAAATGGATCGGGCAAAGGCCGGATCCAAGAAAATTGGGGAGAAAATAACATGAAACAGACAACGGCTTTTGCAATCAAAGCAGAAGAAAGACAAAGTTGGGTATCTATCACAATGGTGTGGATCGGGGCCATGATTTGCGTTCCGGCCCTGATGATCGGCGGTATGATCGGCGCCGGCCTGTCCCTTGGCGCCGCCGCCCTGGCCATCATAATCGGCTATGCGCTTATTTGCGTGTTTATGAGCTTTATGGGCATGCATGCCTGCGACACGGGCTTGCCCACCGCGGTGATGGCGGGCGGCGCATTGGGCGAAAAGGGCGCCAAGTACATTATCAGCACCATCCTGGCCATCTCCTGCGTGGGCTGGTTCGGCATCCAGGCCGCCGTTTGCGGCTCCTCCTTCTCCTCCATGGTGGCGGGCATGTCCGGGCTAAATATTCCCGTGTGGCTTTCCTCCGTGGTATGGGGCATCATCATGCTGCTGACCGCCTGCTTCCGCTTCAGCGGACTCAAGTGGCTGAATAAGATCGCCGTCCCCCTGCTGGGCATTGTGCTGGTCTATTCCCTCATCTATAACCTGGCTTCCGGCAACGGCGCCGCGCTGATCGGCTACCAGCCCAGCGCGCCCATGAGCTTTGTAACCGGCATCAGCCTGACCGTAGGCTCTTTCGTGGTGGCCGCCGCCATTTCCGGAGACTATTGCCGCTTTGCCAAGAACCGCAAGGATGTGGTGAAGTCCTCCATTCTCGGCGTGTTGCCCGCAGGTTTGGTGGTGCTCATGCTGGGCGGCATCCTTGCCATCTGCACCGGCTCCTATGATATCAGCACCTTCCTCACCACCGCCGGCCTGCCCCTGGTGGGCCTGATCGCCCTGATCCTGGCCACCTGGACCACCAACGTTTCCAACGCCTATTCCGGCGGCTTGGCCCTGTCCGTGCTGCTGGGTCAGGACGAAAAGAAAAGCCAGGTGACCACCGCGGTTGCCGGCGTGATCGGCACCGTCCTGGCGGCTGTGGGCATCCTGAACTCCATCCAGGGCTTCCTGTCCCTGCTTTCCGCCATCGTGCCCGCCCTGATGGGCGTCATGATTGCGGACTACTGGCTGATCGACAAGGGAGAGATCGAAAAGTTTGAGATCCGTCCGGGCTTTTACGCCCCCGGCATCATCGCCTTTGTTGCGGGCGCCCTGATCGCCTGCATGACCGGCGGAACCTTTGCCGCCATCCCCGCCCTGGCCTTCCTGGATATGCCGTTCTTTATCGGCTCCATCAACGGCATCGTGGTGGCCTTGGTCCTCTACGTCATCCTGGCAAAGGCGACCGGCAATAAGAAGAATTCGTAAACCAAATATGGATTGCCATGCAGGGCACAGAGAAGAAAGCTGTGCCCTGTATGCCATCTTTTATAAGAAAAGGAGTGTTTGTATTGCGCAAGATTGGTATCCCCGAAATTGAAGATATCGCCTTGGGCGCCGCGCTGCTGGGCGCCGGCGGCGGCGGCGACCCCTATGTGGGGAAGCTGGTGGCCATCGGCGCCGTGCAGGAATGCGGGCCTGTGACCATGCTGGACCCCGACGAGGTCCCCGACGACGCCCTGGTGGTTCCCATCGCCATGATGGGCGCCCCTACCGTCCTTTGCGAAAAGGCCATCGGCGGCGAGGAGTATAAGACCCTATATGACACCGTTTCCACCTTTTACGGCAAGCCCATCTACGCGTTCATGCCCATCGAGGCGGGCGGGGTAAACTCCATGCTCCCCATCGCCGCGGCCGCGCGCCTGGGGTTGCCCCTGGTGGATTGCGACGGCATGGGCCGTGCCTTCCCGGAATTGCAGATGGTGACCTTTACCATTGGCGGCGGCTCCGCCACCCCCATGGCCATGGTGGATGAAAAGGGGAATTCCTGCATCTTCCGCACGGTCACCAACAAGTGGACGGAGGAAATGGCCCGGGCGGTCACCATGGCCTGCGGCGGTTCGGTATCCGTATCCCTATATGCCATGGACGGCAAGTTCATGAAGGAATACGGCGTGCGGGGCATCGTGACCCGAAGCGAAACCCTGGGCTCCGCCATACGCAAGGTGAAGGAGGTTACCGACAAAACCCCGGAGGAGGCCTTCCTTGCGATCACGGAAGGGTACAAGCTTTTCAAGGGCAAGATCTGCGACGTGCTGCGGGAGGTGCGCAGCGGCTTCAACTTCGGCAAGGTGGTGCTGGACGGCATCGGGGACGACAAGGGGCGGACCGCCTATGTGGAGTTCCAGAACGAAAATCTCACCGCCGTGGTGGACGGCAAGCTGTTGGCCACCACCCCGGACCTGATCTGCCTGGTGGATACGGAAACCTTTACCCCGGTCCCCACGGACGCCCTCAAATACGGCAAGCGGGTCATGGTAGTCGGGCTCAAGTGCTTCCCCCTGTGGAGAACGGAGGAGGGGCTTAAGCTGGTAGGCCCGCGGTATTTCGGGGTTGATACGGATTATATCCCGCTGGAAGAGCGCTGCAAAGGAGGCTGCTGAGCATGTATAAATTGGGCATTGATGTGGGCGGCACCAATACGGATGCTGTTTTGATCGATGAAAATTTGCAGGTTGTGGCGTCCGTCAAGCAGCACACCACCGCAAATATCTATGACGGCATTCTCAATGCCGTACGGGCTGTGCTGGAGCAATCCGGCGTAAAGCGCAGCGAGATCCGCCAGGCCATGCTGGGCACCACCCAGTGTACCAACGCCATCGTGGCCCGAAAGGGCCTGGCCCCCATCGGCGTTTTGCGGATCGGCGCGCCGGCGTCCCGGGGCATCCCCTTGATGGTGGATTGGGCGGAGGATCTGAAAACGATCGCGGTAAAAACCGCCATTGTGGGCGGCGGCTTCGAATACGACGGCAAGGAGATCGCTCCCTTTGACGCAGAGGCCGCGCGGGCGTTCTTTGCGGAGCTCAAGGCCAAGGCGGTAAAGTCCGTGGCCATCTCCTGCGTATTTTCCACCGTGCGCAACGACCATGAGCTGGAGGCGGCGAAGCTGTGCAGGGAAGTGATGGGGGAGGACGTGCATGTGTCCATTTCCAGCGAAATCGGCTCCATGGGCCTGATCGAGCGGGAAAACGCCACCATCCTGAACGCGGCGCTGTATCAGGTGGCGGAATCCTTTACCGAAGGCTTTGCCCAGTCCCTGGCGGACGAGGGGGTGACCAACGCCCAAGTGTATCTCTCCCAGAACGACGGCACCCTGATGACCATGGACTATGCCCGCCGCTACCCCATTTTGACCATTGCCTGCGGCCCCACCAATTCCATTCGGGGCGCCTGCTACCTGAGCCAGCTGAAGAACGCAGTGGTTATCGACGTGGGCGGCACCACCACGGACCTGGGCGTGATCCAGAACGGCTTCCCCAGGGAATCCGGCGTTGCGGTCACCATCGGCGGCGTGCGCACCAATTTCCGTATGCCGGACGTGGTATCCATCGGCCTTGGGGGCGGCTCCATCGTCCGCCAGCGGGCGGACGGCGCCGTCACCGTGGGCCCGGATTCCGTGGGCTATCAAATCACAGAAAAAGCCCTGTGCTTCGGCGGGGACGTGTGCACCGCCACGGATATCGCCGTGCGCCTGGGTATGACGGAGCTGGGGGATAAGCGCCTGGTGGCCCATTTGGACGAGGCCTTTGCCCAGAAAGCCATGGACGCCATCCGTACCCTGTGCGAGGATTCCATCGACGCCATGAAGGTTTCCTCTGAGGATGTGGATGTGATCCTGGTGGGCGGCGGTTCCATCATCCTGCCCGGGGATCTGGCGGGGGCCAGGAGCGTGACCCAGCATGAATTCGGCGGGGTGGCCAATGCCATCGGCTCCGCCATCTCCAAGGTGAGCGGCACCTACGAGCAGCTCATCGATTACGACAAGATCCCGCGGGATCAGGCCCTGGCCCAAGCCCGCGCCGACGCCATTGAGTTGGCTGTGGCGGCAGGGGCCATTCGGGAGACGGTGGAGATCATCGACGCGGAAGACGTCCCCCTGCAATACTATCCCGGCAACACAGCCCGGGTGAAAATCAAAGCGGCGGGGGATTTAGCCTAACGATAAACCGGGACGGCGTTTTCCTATGGCGCCGCCCGAAATAGAGGCGGCTTTTTGCGGGAACCGGCATAGCGCAGGCTATGCCGGTTCTTTGTTGTTGGCCGAGATGAAGGGGGCGGGTCAAATTGAAAAGCGAAAACAGCTAAGTCTCCGCCCCCGCCAAAGGCGCCGGCCTCCGGCCGCTGGGCCTCGCCCCTGGCTGCGCCGATGAATACAAGTTACGGCGTTCCAGCGCGAGGGATCAAATTTTAGCAGGACGTTAAAATTTTTCTCTATAAGCAGAACGAATAACGGTATTTTCTACAATTCCTGTAACCTTCTTCCCCCTGGAATCGTCTATATAGTAAAAGCCGGCATCCAGGATGCCCGGATCCAGGCCGGCGCGACCGGCGAAGGCGCGATCTGGGGGTTGGCCCATACCAGGGCGCAAAGGAGGTGCAAACATGAAACACAACGGATCCCTGCTCCTGCTGTTGGGGGCGTTGGCGGCGGCGGGCCTGCTGCTATGCCGCCCTTCCCCCAGCCAGGACGCCATAACCATTTCCCCTTCCGTATCCCTGCCGACGGGGGATGCGGAGCTGTCCGCCCTGGAGGATATGGTACAGGCCCAGATGCTCCTGTCCCAGCAGTCCGGGCTACAGGAGCCTTACAGCGGCTACTATAAGACCTATGTGGACTATTTCGGCGGCACAGCCTTTGTGGACAGCAAGCTCACCGTCTATGTGACGGATACCAGCCCGGCGGCGGTCCAGGAGTTGGCCCAGGAGCCAAAGGTGGTGATTGAAAAGGTGGACTATTCCCTCAACCAGCTCAACCAGCTGGCCCTGCAAATCGTGGAACTGGGGGACGCGGGGAAGATCAACGGCTATGGGGGCCCGCCGGCGGTGCTGCCCCGGCACAACCGGGTGGATCTGACCATCTGGACGGATCGGGACCAGGCGCAGGGAGGCCTGTCCCCATCGGCGCTGTTGGAGGCACTGGGGGTTTCCAGCGCCATGCTCAACATCGTTGAGGTGGCGGATTATCCCCAGGACGCCACCGGAGCGTATATCCTACCCCATCCCGGCGTCCCGCCTAAGACCGGCGGCTAAGGCTACCCTTCCGTATTTGCGCGGGCCACCGGCGCGGCAAATTTCCTCGATGTATCTGCGAACCGATTTCCAACCAAGTATTTATCAGGCTGTCCGGCTGTCGCTGCGGCCGAAAGCAAAAAGGAGGTATGCATACTATGAAGCGAAAACGATTTATAAGTATCCTGTTCGCACTGTGCTTTTTTATCGTAGCGGTTCCTGCCTATGCGGCAAAAATTCGTTATTCTGACCTGAATGAATACCGGCATATCATACAAAACGAGGTGCTAACGAGCTATGAAGGCCGCGTTTTCTATGCGGTGGATGTGGATGCGCAAGCCGTTCGCATATATGTTGAAGCCCAAGACAGGGATGCCGTTACCAATGCGCTGAAACGATACGGCATCCATATGGACATGGTTATCATAGAAGAGCAGGCAAAGGGGCGCTCTTCCATCAGCCTGGGGGAGCTGGAGGATATGGTACAGGCCCAGATGCTCCTGTCCCAGCAGTCCGGGCTACAGGAGCCTTACAGCGGCTACTATAAGACCTATGTGGACTATTTCGGCGGCACAGCCTTTGTGGACAGCAAGCTCACCGTCTATGTGACGGATACCAGCCCGGCGGCGGTCCAGGAGTTGGCCCAGGAGCCAAAGGTGGTGATTGAAAAGGTGGACTATTCCCTCAACCAGCTCAACCAGCTGGCCCTGCAAATCGTGGAACTGGGGGACGCGGGGAAGATCAACGGCTATGGGGGCCCGCCGGCGGTGCTGCCCCGGCACAACCGGGTGGATCTGACCATCTGGACGGATCGGGACCAGGCGCAGGGAGGCCTGTCCCCATCGGCGCTGTTGGAGGCACTGGGGGTTTCCAGCGCCATGCTCAACATCGTTGAGGTGGCGGATTATCCCCAGGACGCCACCGGAGCGTATATCCTGCCCCATCCCGGCGTCCCGCCTAAGACCGGCGGAGCGTCCAACTGGGCGGGCTTGGGCATATTGGCGGTGGCGGCCCTGTTTATGGGGCTGGGGCTGTACCGGCTGTATCGGGGTTGAAGGGGTGGGCGCCCCTCTGAAAGCGCCGGCTTTGCGGTTGAAGCAGCTTATCACAGGACGGAAATCCCCGGTTACATTCATATATTATTTACACTTTCAACGGTAAAAACTGTGTATACTTGAATTATATAGAAGAACCTCCCCGATCTGGGACCGGTAAAAGGGCGGCGGAGGAAGGGCTCATGCTTTCGTTTAGGAAAAGATCGCGGACTTGCATCCCGGTTTGGATGCTGTGCGCTGGCTTTTGGAAACGTACATGAGAAACGCCCTTTGTTCCTGCCCATTCGCTATTCGTGCATGGAGAGGAGTGAAACGACCATGATCAAGAAAAACCTGTCGCTCGTATTCGCGTTGCTGCTCGTCCTAACTGTGCTGCCCGGCCATGCGCTGGCGGAAACCCGGTTCCAAACGTATCAGGAAGCGGTGCTGCAAGAGACCAACGCCTACCATGCGGGGAATAAGCTCACCCTGGACCCCTGGCTGTGCGCCTTGGCGGGCGTGCTGGCGGTGGAGCATGGCGGGGAAGGCAGCGTGGGGGCTTACCGCCCCAATGGGGAAAAATGGGCTACGATTTTCCAGGAATACGGCTATCAGGCGGCGCCGGCTTCCTCGGGCTGCAATTGGCTGCGAACCAAGGAAAAACCCACGGCGCAGACCATTGTGGCGTATTGGATGCAGACGCCGGGCTTCCAGGAAAACGTGCGCTCCTCCATGTATACCCATACCGGGGTGTTTGTGTATCAGCCTGCCCGCTCCCGCTATTATTATGTGGTGCAGCTGTTCACCGTGCCCCAGAAGGGACAAACGGCCACGCTGCCGGAAGCGCCCTTGGCCATCGTCGCGGGGAGCGGGGTCAATATTCGCTCCGGGCCGGGAACGGGCTATCGCCGCCTGGGGAAATTATCCCGGGGCCAGCTCCTCGCCTTACAGGAGATCCAGGGGGATTGGGCGGCCTTTACCCTGGAGGACGGCCAAAAGGCCTATGCTCATATGGACTATCTGGCCCTGGCGACGGAGCCGGTGGAAACCACTTTGGATGTTCCCTCCACGGATCCAGGGTCCATGGGCGAGGCCCAGGCCACCGGCCGGGTAAACGTCCGCTCCGGGCCGGGCATGTCCTATGAAACGCTGGGCCAGCTCAAGCGGGGCCAACGGGTGGCGGTCTGGGATATCCAGGGGAAATGGGCGCAGATCACCTGGACCGGCAGCCAACGCGGCTACGTATATCTGGATTACCTGCGGTTTGCAGGCCGCTAACGCCACGCCGGACGCGCAAACCGCGTCCGGCGCTCTGCTATCACAAAAGCCATTCTTTGGGCAGGGCCAGGTGAAAAGGAGACGGCGGGGAAGCCCCTTTTTTTCAAGCATTATTTTCATCTTTAACGGAAGAAATTGTGTATATATAAATTGCGTGGAGGCCCTTCAGGCCGGAATGGCGGCGGGGCCATGGCAGAGCCGAGGAAGGCCCTGCGAGAATGCTGGCCATAGGGCAGGGGGCTGCGGCCTCCAAACGGGGGAGGGGAGGACGGATCTTGAAAAGGCGTATTCTAATCGTTTCGATCCTTGGGGGTATTGCGGTGCTTGCCCTTGCCGGCCTGTTCGGCGCGGGGCGGATGAAGGAAACACGCCGGGGCGCGTCGGAAGCGGAAGCGGCGACCGTCGGCCCGGGCACGGCCTATGCGGATTGCGCCAACGCGGCCATGGTAATCGTGCCGGAGGGCGCGCTGGACGCCGCAAAGGCATACGCCAGGCGATGGGTGGACGATGGGAAGCTCCTGTATATCCAGGATGCCGCCTGGAGCAAGGAAGCCCTTGGGGAAGCCCTTTCCATTCCCCTTGCCCAAAGCTCCGTCTACAGCCCTATGCCCCATATCGCAACCGCCATATTTCAGGCCGGAGGCCGCTATGTGTTCAGCTACATCTATGTGCAGGCGGGCCCGGCTGTGGCGGGCAATTCGGACAGCGCGCCCTTCGCGGCGACGCCGGAGCAAATCGAAGCGCTACAGGCGCTGGTTCCCCTGGAGGAGGGGTTGGAAAGCGCCCGCACCCTCTGGACGGAGGCAAGCCTGGCCCCGTCCCTGCTTGACGGGGCGGAGGGGCGGCCCGCCCAGGCCGATGCGCTCTATGCGGACCTTGTAAAAATGTATGACCCGGTGGGCGTTCATCTTGGGGACGGCCTCGCCTTGCAATATGTATATGAACGGGGCCAAGGGCTCGTAAACGGCCGGCAGATGGAGCTGTTTGACGTGGTTACCCGCTTCAAGGTCCTCCCGAGGCCCGGCAATGCCCTGCAGACCTATCAGGGCAGGCTGCGTTGCGATCTGGCGGGCCAGCAGCTGCTGGATTTCGCCATCCTGCCGCCAGACGCCGGGGAAGGGGCCGTCCTTCAGCTGGGCGGCGGCAAGCTGCCCGGCGGCGCCTGGTGGAACTATACCCCCGACGGCCAGGCCGTGACCACAAACGGCGCGCCCAGCTGGGGCTATGTGGATTATTGCGCCAGCCCCCGGGCGCTGCGGCACGGCGACGCCTGGGAGCTACAGCCCGGCATCCGCGTGGCAGCCGGCGAGGCCGGGCAACGGGGCGCGTTTTCCAGGCTGACCATCCCCGCGCTGGGGATCTTCGGACAGGGTGGCGCCTATACCCTGGAAGTGGGCGGATGGTTTTAAGAAGAAGCCATCAACAGGCCCGGCGGCGGGATAAAGGACGATCGGCTGCCGCCCTACAAGTAGGATTTCACGACCCCGGGAGGTGGAGCATGAAACAAACCCTGGCGATGCTGGCGGCCGTCCTATGCCTTCTGAGCGCCTGCCAGCCAACCCCTGCCGCCGAGCCCGTGCCATACCAGGGCCATGACCCGGTGGACAACGCGCCTTCAGCGGCGGCATTTGAAGCAATCGATGCGCCGCCCCGGGTGGAAACCAGCTTTACAGACGAGGCCACCGGCCTTACGGTAATCTTTGACTGTGAAGTGAAGACGCCGGAAGTATCCGGCTATTCCATCCTGGCAGCAAAGGCGGCGCAGCTTTCCGCCGGGGACTTCGCCGCCGCCATAGAAGCCCTGTGCCCCGGTAAACCGCTGCTGCAAGCGCCGGTGCGCACCCAGGCGGAATGGGGGGCGTACATCACCCGCTGCAAACAGAACCTGGGGGAAAGCGACCCTGCGTATATCCAATACTTGACGGAGCAAATGATGAACGCGCCGCAAACCTATGCGCCCGCGCCCTTCCATCTGGAAGATATAGGCGCCGGGGGATCCTTTGAAGCCTACTTTTCCAACGAAGAAGGCGCTTATGGCATCGTGAGCGGGGCCCTGGGGGGCAGCTGGTTCTACTATTCCCGGGATCAGGAAGCGGGCTGTATCGGCGAGGACGATCTGGAGCCCGGTCTGGACGACGCCATGCTGGCGGATTACCAGGGGGAATTCTCCCTCTCCGCCCAGGCGGCGCTGCCCTATGCCCGGGCGGCCCTTGCGGCCCTGGGGCAGGCGGACGCAGAGCAGGCCTATGTGGGCAAAATGTGCGCCTACGCCTATGGCGGGCTATACGCAAAGGGCTGGAAATTCGTATTCACCCACGGGGCCAATGGCCTGCCCAGCCCCTATGCTGCGGAAACGGTCACCTTCGGCGGCGACGGGCTTCCCCTGCCGACCCTGTGCTCTCCCTGGGGGACTGGAGCTGATATCCATCTTTGTGGATGACCAGGGGGTGCTGATGATTAACGCCGTCAATATGATAGACCCCGGGGAAACGATCGTAGAGAATGTGGCGCTATTGCCGTTTTCGCAGCGCTTTTGCTCGGCACTTATAGGTATTATTTCCAAACGAAGAAAGGTGGATTAGCCGTGAGAATCGAAGAAAGCAGAAATAAATTAAAATCCAATATAATGATGTTTGTTGTAGCCTTTTTCGTTGCATTGGCTCTATATTGTACGCCGCGAATGCTTATAGAATTTTACTGGAATGGTGCGTTTGTTCCTTTTATACGAATAATGAAAACTGCAGTTTTCGTTTTTGCACCGTTATTTTTGGCCGCATACATACTTTATATATCCGATATTAAGAAGCACATCAAATGGACATCGCTAAATGTAGTATGGTATTTCAGCTTCGCATTGTATATTACAATTTTGATTTTTGTTTTATTCGGTGGAGGGAGGCGAGATTATGACTATTCCGCTATTCATCCTAATTTTACCCCATTGGTATCAACTATCAAAGCAATAGAGATTAGTATCGCAACGCATGACTTGTATTTTTTTAGGAGTATGATTTTTAATGTTTTGCTATTCGCACCGTTTTCATTCTTTTTATCTTGGAAAATAAAAAAAAGGAGGGCTATTATCGGCATAGCTTTTTTAGCTATATGTGCTGCCGAACTTGCGCAGCAGTTGCTTAATGTTGGAGTTTTCGATATTGATGATATTTTGTTGAATCTTGTTGGCGTAGTTTTAGGCTTTGTTTCGTATATGTGTATTTCCAAGTTAATCAAAGTGAGCTCTGGATAACTGTGAATTTTACGAAGAAGATCTAGCTGAACGAATAATATATCATTGGCAGTATTATTAGTAAAAAAGTGGTAAAATGTTTTGGAAATCATAGTGGTAAATAAGGTGCTTCGTGTAGGCATAGTGAGATGATTTACAACTAACAGACGGCATCCGGCAGCATCTTGTGCGGACGTTCTTCTATTTGCCGGAGCGGGTGGAGCGGGCCGCGATCAAGGTGACCGGCATGGAGCTATGCGCCGCCACGGTCACCGCAAAGAACGACCCGGAAGCGGGCCGGATGATCCCTGCCTGGAAGGTGTCCTTCCAAACCATGGGGGACGCGCAGGATGGGATCGAGGCTTACAGCCGGTATTTCAGCGCCATCGACGGCAGCTATATCGAGCCGCGGATCACGTCGGCATATTTGGGGTGAGATAGAAGCGCTCCGGTAGCCGAAACCTTTTGCGGGATTTTATTTGCAGCCGCCAAGACCCGAAGGGAGGTTAGAATGAAAGCAACGCCCAAGAAATCGACCATGTTGGCGCTGGGGATCGCGCTCTTCTTGTGCATCCTGTTGGGGACGGCGTGCCAGGCTATCCCATATGGTAGGCAAATGCCCCATCAAAGCCCCTAAACGGGCCCTGTGGAAGAAGCCATCCGGGACAAGATCCATGCCTACGGCCTATCCTCCGGCGAGGCAGCCTATTTGTATACCGATACCAATTATTATGGGGAGCGGCAAGTCGCCTGTTCCGATGAACGATACACCTATACCTTTGACGGGGAGAACAACTTGGTTTCCCTGAAGCCGAACAGCGAATTGCGGGATGGCGATACTGCCAGGGCGACCCTGCCAAAGGATGCGTATATCGCCTGGGCGGAAGCCTGCATGAAAACCTGCCTTCCCTTTTTTCAGGGGGAAACCACCACAATTGCCTGTACGTATGATGCATCCGATTATTCCGTCTATTTGACCCTTGCGGATCAGCGGGGAGATTGCCTTGTGAACACGGGGACGGTCATTCTCACGGGGGACGGGGCCCTGCAGTTTTTAAGCGGCACAAGCAATACCCTGGAGGATTTTCATGGCACGGATGGATGGAGCAAGGCGGATATAGAAGAAATCGTTTACCAAAACCTGCTGGCCGATAAAGACCAATTGCAGCAAACGCGGCCCGCCGCCGGGGCGGAGCAGCCCCTTGCCCCCGGGGGGAGGCGCCCGCCGGGGCAGGCGGCGCCGGCTTTTCCGTGGAGACGATCGAGTTACCGGAGCTGGACATCTTCCTGGCGGAAAAAGCCGATCTTTCCTTTGGTGAAATATACAAAGAAAAGGCCGGGGATTCCGTCCTATGGCGGGCCCACGCAACGGTGCATACCAATTGGGAGGCCATAGATCCGGCCCTGAATTTCACCTTTGTTTATACCATCGACGCGAAAACCGGCGACATCCTTGCCATGGAAACCCTTTCCGGGGCGTAAAATAAGCAGCTGCTACAGCAAATCAAGCGGTTGATCGAAAAGGAGTGCCCCTTGGTTACGAAAGCAAAGGAAACAGGATCCCTTGCCGGTGAAAGCCGATGGAGGCTGCGGCCTGGGGCCTTTCGGAGGTGAGCTGTATGAAATTATGGATATGGTTGCTGCTATCGATGCTGATGCTATCCTTTGCCGGCTGTCAGCCCACCCCGGCCAAGCCTGCCGTTGTAAAGAAAGCTGCGGGCGTTGCAGAATCGCAGGATAACGAGGGCGCCGCTTATGCGTTTCCCGCTACCTGGTCAGAAACAATCCAGTACGCAAATTTTGAAGTGGACATTGACGCCGCGATCCGGGCGGATGGCAATGCGCCTTATTCGATATGGGAAGCGGAGGCCCGGGATTTTACCGAGAAGGACGTCTATGATTTTGTGGAAAGGGTATTGCCGGGGAAACAGCTTTACGAATATTCCAATGAACCGACGAAGGAAGAATATGAGCGGACGATCCAGGAAATCGGGCGGATGCTTACCGAAACAAAGGAACGCGACCCTGAAACATATAACGATATTGCCGGCGAATGGCTGGATTATGCCGGGCAGCTGGCCGTGGAAATGGAGAATGCCGGCCCCGACAGGGAAACCGCCATGGAAAGCTGCCGCTTCCGGCAGGATGATGGGATGTTGGGCAGCTGCCTGAAAATCAAGGCGGACAATGGCAAGAATATGCTATCCAGCATCGTCGTCCGCAACAGCGAATACGAGACTTCTTTTACCTTTAACAACTATGACTATGCACAAGAGCCGTTTCAATACGCTATCCCATGCCCGGATGAAGCAAAGGGTGCGGCATACGATACAGCCGTTGCCGCAGGCGATTCCTTTCTGCACAGCCTGGGGTTAACGGAGTACGGCCTGTTCGACGTGGCTCTGACCCCCCACGGGACAAAAAGCTGGGTATTTGCAACGCAGGAAAGCCCGTCTGGGGAACTGGGATATTATTATACCCTCTACTATACCCGCACCATAGACGGGGTACCGGTCACCTATGTGGATGACGAAAGCATTATGGGGGAGAAGCCTTTGAAGGAAGTCTATGCCGCCCCTATTTCCAATGAGAGCATTCTTTTGCAGATAGACGATACCGGCGTGGTGCAGTTTATCTGGGAGCATCCGATCACCATCGGCGCACAGGAAACCAGGGCGGCCCTGCTTCCATGGGAAGCCATACAGGAAACCATGCAAAAACAGATGCGATACGAAAAAGAGGCCGACCCCCGTTTCGGCATTCTTACAAGAAGGTATTTCATCGACAGGATTACCTTGGGCTATGCCCTGACCCGTAACCCAAAGGGCGGCTATTGGTTGCTTCCCGTATGGGACTTCTTTGGCACATTGCAGCAGCAATTCGAAAAGGGAGCGGGCGACCCCGCAAACATGGACGCAAACAACGTTGCCACCGTGGATACATATGGCCTCAGTTTTCTTACCATCAACGGGATGGATGGCAGCATAATCGACCGGCGGGTGGGATATTAGCGCTTGGCTGGGATGCGGCATAGCCTGTTCCCCGGCAATGCCGTATTTCCCGCCTTGCCCGGCGGCTTTGCAGCGCTGCCTTTTCGGCCCTGCCCCTTTGCAGTTGGGCCGGGCGGACACAGCCTGTCTAGCCGGGGCCCTGCCCCTTCGTTGCCGCAGCCAAGCGGGAATATCCCTTCCCCCAGCATAAGCCCCCGCCGTCCAAATGCTAACAATTTATTTACACACCGGCAACAAATTCCCATGCAAAATATGCAACAATAAAAGAAACGGCGAAAGGAGGGCGCGCCCATGAAACGGATCCTAGCAGGGCTGCTGGGCTTGCTTGTGAGCTTTGGCGGGATGGGATGTCAGAAAACGCCGGAAAAAAGCCTGGTAGGAAATAAGGGGGAAGACGCCCTTTCCCAGGCCATTGCCGCAACGCCCGGGGCGCAGCTCCCGCTGGAGGCCCCGGCAACCTGGACGCATACGTTCGGCAGCAGCGACGGCGCTTTTTCCATCGTTATTGACGCTGCGGTGGAATTGCCGGACGCCGGCAGTTATCCCGTTGCCAAGGTTAAAAAGATAGACCTTACGGAAGCCTGGTTAAAAAACTTCCTTCAGCGACTAAGCAATGGAGGAAAGGTATACCAATTTAAAGACGAAACCGTATATACCAAATCGGAGATCGAAGAGATTTTAATCAACCTTAGGCGAGAGCTGTCCGATCCAAGCTCTGACTTGAATAGCGCGAATTTAACGGAAGAAGCGCGGGCTGCACGCGCGCAAGAAATCGAAGAAGATCTCCGGCTATGGCTGGAAGCCTACGAAGCTGCACCGGAAACCTATGCGCTCGTGGAGCAACCAATAGAATATAGTGAAGACAATGCTGGGGGGGCAGCAGTTTAGCTGTAGCTTGGATCTTGGCAAAGATACATTGGCCTATATATGGGTTTTTATATGATGCGCAGCAGGATGGATTTATTTTCCCAATGGGACAACCGCTTGTATATCACCGTCTGAACTGCAATAAGTCTACAGAATAATACCTTTTCGCTGTTACCAGATACAAGGGAATGTCTACCGAAAATGTGATTACCGTAAGACTTGTTTTGATACGGTCGGTATGCGTAGAAGAATTTTGGTCAGTAGCTGCTATCCTGCGTTTACAAAGGGCATTTAAGAGTAAATACTTTGGAATAGCTGTACGTGATGAGAAAAGGGAAAATATGGGCTGAAGGTAGCTTTGCTCCTATGACAAGAGAGCATAATTTTTTAAGAATTCGGGAACGAGGCATTCTTGCAGCAACTGAGGAATGCCTCCTGTCTGCCATGGCATTAAACCTCATGAGAATGGCTAAGGCCATCTTTTCTGCAATATATGGATATAATGTGGGCTAAGGATATGATTTCTCGGCCCATATTTCATCTTTGACAACTGCTTCGCAGTTTTACATGATCCCTTTGACGATATTCTTTCGCAAAGACTCTGACCTTCAATTATGTAGCGCTATTATGTTGTAAGGGACGGGGAGATTCTGTCACATATTGACACAATACAGGCCTACAGCGTCGACAGTCAAAGTACTTCAGCTGGTTCCTAGTAGCCTATGGCATTCGAACATAATTGGGAATTGACGTGCTACCAGGTATCCGGATGGTAGTCTGTAACGACGCGGATAGCAAAGACGCATTTTTTAGTTGACACTACCCAGCGATAGGAATATTAAAAAAAGAATTTTTACGACATCGAAGTAGGCGAATAATTTTATGGCGCAAGCCACTTAGAGAGATGTGATTATGAAGGGGATGATTCATGACTAACCTGGATGCTGCCCGTGCGGCAATGCCTGCCTATAGCCCGTGTACCCGATCCAGGTAGCCTGCCTAGGTTGTTAGAGCTTTCAAAACGGTTGCCTGTACCATTTCTAGCAATGCTTGGAGAAGGCCTCCTTTGCAAATCCTTCTGTTCGTCTGCCATTCTAGCGCCATGCCAAAGCCATTTCCGGGGTTTTTTGCAAAATCGCCTATATACCTACATAAAAAAACGCTTGTAAGGGGCGGCGGCATAGGACCCCATCGGTCCCTTTTGGCCCCATTCGCCCCGGCGCTGCGTTGGCCGGCTTTGGAAGGGGGCCTACCCTGCTTGCGGCTGCCCGCTTTGCGCTGGAACAAATGGGACCGAAATGGGCGCTGCGCTCCGGAAAGGGGCAGATCTGCGGCAGATGCGCGAAAGAGAAGGGAGGCATACCCGCTGTGGTATACCTGCCGGCGATGACCATGCAGCTGCCCCAATATGCCCCCTTCCGGGCGATGGGCTCCCATGCCGCCGCCCCGAATGGCGCCGCCTTCATTCTGCGGGTTACAGGCGTGGTTTTTTCCGGGGCATCCCGGAAAGGGAATATGGCCTCGGCGCAGGGCTGCCCGAATTGCCCTACGCCTGCTTCTGCACCCCGTTCACATCCACAATGGTATCGCCCTGCAGCAGCAGCTCGCTCACCGTGACGAATTCATACCCCTGGGCCTGGGCGGTCTCCAGAAGGGTGGGCAGGTATTCCTTGATCTTGTAGCCGTTGTTGTGGCACAGGATGATGCAGCCTGGATGCAGCTTTGGCAGCACCGTATCCAATATGGTTTGGGCGCTGCGCTCCTCCTTCCAGTCGATGGTATCCACCTTCGACACGGAATGGATGACAGGAAAAACCCAAGGAAATAAGCCAATTTCATCGTTACAAAGGCTATGCCAAGAGGCATGGTCTTTCTATTTTGAATAAGGCGCGTCAAGAGGCGGTGCAACCAGCGGAAGAGATCGGTGCGGCAACAAGGGCCGTAGGCCCCAGAGGCAAGCATGGCTTCATCCGGGCCCAGCCGGGCCGCTGGCCGGTGTCATAGATCCTATACCGCGCGCTTGCGTATCAGCCAACAGGGTTACTGCCGCACTATCCGGCGGTCTGCCGCCGCTGATATGCAGGAGCAACTTTTTACCGCACGTTCACACGGGGCGGCATGACATGTCCTTGCCTTCCTGCGTGAAATCCTTGCAGTTCCGGACTAAACCATTCTTGACAACGGCATATCGTGCAAATCTGCATATTGGAAAAACGTGATTTTTTTGGTTGTTTCAGTCGGAAAAGTGTGCATGAACGCCGTTGAAAAAATAGGAAAAATGTGCTACACTATGTACAGTCTAAAATATAGGCGGTGAGGTGCATGAAACGAAGCGCATTTTCGCAGCTCATGAAATGGAAGGACAACCCGGAACGGAAACCGCTGGTCATTCGCGGCGCTCGCCAGGTAGGAAAGACCTGGCTTATGAAAGCGTTCGGGGAGAGCTGCTATGAGAGCTATGCCTACTTCAACTTCGACGAGGAAGACGAGCTGAAATCCGTTTTTGAGACGAACAAGAATCCGCAGCGGATTATCGAGCTGCTTTCCATGATTGCCGGAGAGAAGATACTGCCCGGGGAAACCCTACTGATCTTCGATGAGGTACAGGAATGCCCGCAGGCGCTGAATGCGCTCAAATACTTCAAAGAGAGGGCGAATGATTACCATGTTGTGGCGGCCGGAAGTTTGCTTGGGACACTGCTTGCCCAGCCGAAATCCTATCCGGTAGGCATGGTCAATCTGCTCGACCTTTACCCGCTCTGCTTCGATGAATTTCTCGAAGCGACCGATCCTGCGCTCTTTGCTTATTATGAAAGCATCCGAAAAGATCAAACGATCGAAGAAATCTTTCACAACCGTCTGCTTGATGCCTACAACAACTACCTGATCATCGGCGGGATGCCGGAATGCGTCGTTTCTTGGGTGAATCACAAAGACCCGGCGGCAATATCACGGATTCAGCGAGAGCTGGTGGAAATCTATGAAAATGACTTTGGAAAGCACAACGGAAAAGTAAACAGCGGGCGCATCCTGATGGTATTCCGCAGTATTGTTTCCCAACTTGCAAAGTCCAATGAGAAGTTTATCTACGGCGCTGTCCGGCAGGGTGGCAGAGCGCGAGACTTTGAAGAGGCAATCGAATGGCTTGTTTCAGCCGGTATGCTCAACCGCATCTACAATGTCTCCAAGATTGAGCACCCGCTTTCCGCCTTTGATAAGCGTGACCAATTCAAGCTTTTCCTCTTTGATACCGGGCTGCTTAAGCATATGGCGGGTATCGACAACAGCGCCATTCTGCTGAAAGCAGATTACCAATTCAAGGGACCGTTGACGGAAAACTATATATTGCAGCAGCTTCGCGGTCAGTTTGAGGTGGAACCTCGCTATTATTCGGACAAAGCCGGTGAGATCGACTTTGTGCTGCAAAGCGGCACGGAGATTATCCCGATCGAGGCAAAAGGCGGCGAAGATAAGTCCGCGCCTTCCTTTAAGCGGTATATCACAGAGCGCCATCCCCAGCACGCCATCCGTTTTTCAAAGCGAGGGTACCGGAAGGATGGTGAAATCACGAACATCCCCCTTTACCTTGCAAGAAAGACAAAAGAGCTGCTCTGACACAAAGCCCCTCACATCCCGCGAGGGGCTTATTTTGGCTATCAGCCCTGAGATTGCTCTATGATATACTATCCTCACCGCCATCATCGATGTCCGGTGCCGGATGCGGTCGCGGCTACAGTGGATGAAGGGAAACCGGCGAGATTGCCTAAAAACCCAAGGGAATCCGGCAATTTCATCATTATAAAGGCTATGCCAAGAGGCATGGCCTTTTTGTTTGCTTTCGAAGAACACCGGCGAAACAATCGGAAAGATGGGGGAGGGAAGCCATAGCCTGTTGAGCCGATTCCAAGGCGGCCAGAAACGACGCAATTTGTAGCAAAGATGCAAGCCATGCAAAAAATCAAAGGAGGAACCCACCATGACCAAAGTCATCGCCATCGCCCATGAAAAAGGGGGCGTAGGCAAAACCACTACCACCATCAACCTAGGCATCGGCTTGGCCCGGCAAGGAAAAAACGTCTTGCTCTTGGACGCCGATCCCCAGGGCGATCTGACCAAATGCCTTGGCGTGAAAGAACCCAAGGCTCTGCGCCATACCATCGCCTCCTGTATGGATTATCTCATCGCCCATGGCGAGGAGGACTATCTTCCCGATTTTGTTTACGCCGACGCCATCCGGCAGCATGACGAAGGCGTGGATTTCATCCCCGCCAACGCCAGCCTTGCGGCCACGGAGGTGACCCTGGTAAACAGCATAAGCCGGGAAACCGTTCTGCGGCAGTATCTGAACGTTGTAAAGCAGCAATATGATTACGTCCTCATCGACTGCCGCCCCTCCCTTGGCCTTACGGTCATCAATGCCTTGACCGCCGCCGACAGCGTGATCATCCCGGTACAAGCCCATATCTTGGCCGCACAGGATATGGACGCCCTGTTCAAAACCATCGGCCGGGTACGGCGGCAGCTGAATCCGCACCTACAGGTGGACGGTATCTGCATGACCATGGTAGATGCCCGTACCAATCTGGCCCGGACTACCGCAAAGTCCATTCGGGAGAACTACGGCTCCCTGGTACGGGTGTTTCAAAGCGAGATCCCCTTTGCCATCCGGGCGGCCGAGGTGCCGGAGAAAGGCCAGAGCATCTATGCCTACGACCCCAACGGGCGGGTGGCAAAAGCATATGAAGCATTGACCAAGGAGGTGATGGCGCTTGGAAACCGGGAATACGAAAAAGCCCAGGATTACCACGCTAGATGACCTGTTCGGCATCCCCTCAGCCCCGGATGCCGGCGGGGCGCAAATACAGCAGATCGAATTGCGTAAGCTTCACGAATTTGAGGGGCATCCCTTCAAGGTGTTGGAGGATCAGGCCCTGTTGGACATGGCGAAAAGCATCCAGGAAATCGGCCAGCTTACCCCTGCCATTGCAAGGCCATTGGAGGATAGGCCCGGCGAATATGAATTGGTCTCCGGCAACCGCCGGCATCGGGCCTGCCTGCTGGCGGGCCTTACCCATATGCGGGTGATCGTCAAGGAAATGACCCGGGATGAAGCCATCATCCAGATGGTGGACGCCAATTTGCAAAGGGAACACATCCTGCCCAGCGAACGGGCTATGGCATATAAAATGAAGCTGGAAGCGATACGAAGGAGGGCCGGAAGACCTACTAAAGAAAATTCGGGCCAAGTTGGCCCGAATTTTGATAATCGCCGTTCTAACGCCATTGTTGCAGAACAGGCTGGCGAAAGCATTAAGCAAGTGCAGCGCTTCATCCGCCTAACCGCCCTCATCCCGCCCCTTTTGGACATGGTGGACAATCGAAAAATCGCCTTCAATCCAGCCGTGGAATTGTCCTATCTATCCGAGCAACAGCAATACGACCTTTGCGAAGCCATGGAGCTGTACGACTGCACCCCTTCCCTATCCCAGTCCCAGCGGCTCAAGGAGGCCGCGCGGGCCGGGAAGCTGGATAAAAACGGCATGGAGTTGGTCATGCAGGAGGAAAAGCCCAACCAAAAGGAGGTGGTCAAATTGTCCAGAGAGCGGCTGAACAAATATTTTCCCCCGGACATGCCGCCCCAGAAGATCGAAGAAACCATTGTGAAAGCCCTGGACCTGTACTACAAGCGGCTGGAACGGCATAGGCAGGAGCAGGAATACACGAGATAGCGCCCATGTGAAGCATGGGCGCTCAGGTTGTCGAAAAAGTGGCTTGCGCCACTTTTTCGAGGTTTTCATAGCTCCCTTGCGCCTACGGCGCGGCCAGGGAGCTATGCAGGGAAACCCTTGCTACGCAAGGCTTTTTGCGGATTTGCCGTACATGCCGCCAAATCCGATGAAAGCCTAAAATGACTGCGATCTTCCATTCTCCAAAGGTTTCTCGACAAGTTGAGCGCCCATGTGAAGCATGGGCGTTTTTTCGTCCCCAGGAGGCGAATATGCAGGAAACAACCATGTTTGACCAGCCGGAAACCTCCCCTTGGGGAGAAATTCAACGCTGTGTGCCCATCTGCCATGGCGTATACCAGGTGTCCACCGCAAGCCATGGCGGCGTCATGCTAACGGTTCGCCTGGCCCGGGCGCTGCTTTCATCTGAAGCGCGCGCCTGCGGGTTCCGAGACGGCCGCTATCTCTGCTTTGAGGAGGATTGCCAGGCAGCGGCCGTATTGCTGGAACTCTTGAATAAGGGGCTGCACAAGTCTCCCCAATGGTTTGCGCCAGATCAATACCGGGCAGCTTTGGAATCGACCGTAAAACGGTATTTTCCCCAATACTGGCGATCCCGTAAGGGGCTGGCCGAAGCCGAACAGGCAAAACAAATCCACATGTGGGAAGGGAGGTGATCCATTGCACTTTACAGAAGGCAAAGACCTGGAATATGAGCGGCTCATGCAGCAAAAGCCCGGCTTTGACAGGAAGCCCAACAAGCTTGTCGCGCCGAGGGGGAAACGGGGATGCCCCCGCTGCCTGCATTGGGATGCACAGGCGGAAAAATGCGGCATTGCAACCTGCTTGTATTTCCCCAGATAGCCCGCGCCAAGGGGGACGTATGCCCTTTATTCCTTCCCAACGGTCGATGTGACTTCCCCCTTCCCCCGTAACCCCTAACCCTTGATTACCAGCCGAGAAAAACAAATACCAGCCGGAAAACGAAAAACTTCACGTCCAAGCAAGCCTTGGAGGTGTTTAGGGGCCGCCATCCTGACCCAAGCCCAGGATCAGCGGCCCTGTTTTTGTTTCCGGCAGGTAAAAAGCAAAGGAGAAGCAACATGCAACGATATCGGAAAATCGTTTGTCTGGCGTTGGCCGTTCTCATGCTGCTGGGCCTTATGTCCCCGGCATTGGCGGCCAGCACGGTTATTACCAACCAGGACAACAGCTATGACTACTTCGAGTACTATGGCTCCAACGGCGAATGGAACGATCTGAACACCCCCTATCACTACGATAGCGCAGGCAACCTCGCCTACTGTATCGAGCACAAGAAGGACCCCCCTTCCTCCGGGGGCACCAGCTATTCGGATTTCGATCCCTCCGCCATCTTCTCAGGTTCCACCATCACCGGCATCCAGGCCATCCTGGATCATGGTTACCCGGTCTCTTCCGGCGGGTTAAGCAGTGCCGAAGCGCACTACGCCACCGCCAACGCCTTGCGGGCCTGGATCTACGAGAGCGCAGGCCAGGGCTATAACTTCATGGACGTAAGCCGGGGCTATGTCCGGGCCAAGGAGGGCGCGGAACAAGTGTGGAATCTATTCATGCGCCTGCTTGCCTACGGCCGCAGCGGGCAGACCACCGGCGGGGGGAGCGGCGGCGGGGAAATCATCGTATCCGCCCCTAACTTCCGGCTCACCTGGCAGCTGGTGGACGGCCGGCTCCAAACCAGCCTCACCGTCCAGGCTCCCAACGGATATACCATCCAGCCCAGCCACAGCGACGTAACCATCCAGGGCTATACCGGCGGCACGCATGATGAATTGACCATCACCGCCCCCGTAAGCCTGGGGGGCACGGACGTTTCCTTGTTCATCCAGGGCAAGGGCGGGTCAACGGGCAAAAGCGCCCTGCTGTACTGGTATGAACCGGAATCCTCCAGCAGCAGGCAGCGGGTCGTTGCGGTGGAGATGGCCGCAGGCGGTGCGCCGGATAGCGGCTATGTGTACATCACCGGCGGGTTTTTCGACCTGACGGTAAGAAAGACGGACAATTATACCAACGCGGCCCTGGATGGCGCGGTGTTCCAGCTTTCCCAGGGCGGCAACCCCATCTGCCTTACCGAGACCGGCCCAGGGCAATATACCCCCGGCGGCAGCGCCAACACCTTTACCACCAGCGGCGGCAGGGCATATATCAGCGGCCTGCCCGGGGGCAGCTATACCTTGACCGAGGTCTCCCCGCCCCATGGGGGATATGTGGGCATGCGCCCCACCAACATAGATTTGACGGGGAACGGCACGGTGGACATAGAAAACGCACCCACCCAGGTAAACGTGGTAAAGACCAACGGCTTGACCCAAGCGCCCATGCCTGGCGTGACCTTTACGCTCACGAATGAACAGGGCGAGCCGGTGCTCCTTTCCAAACACCAGGACGGCACCTACCGGCCGGACAGCGAAGGCGCGGACGGATTCACCGTGGACGCGGACGGCAAAGCCACCATCCTCTATCTGCCGGCGGGTACATATACCATCCACGAACCCAATGCCGAAGGATTCGCCCAATTGGGCAGCGATACCTTCACCCTTTCCGAGATCACCAACATCCAGGCGGTGAACGAACCCCTTTGCATGATCGTAACCAAGGTGGACAGCTTCACCGGGGAATCCCTCCCGGGCGTCCCCTTCACCCTGCTGGATGAAGCCGGCAAGGCGCTGCAATTCACCAAGCAGGCGGATGGTGTTTATCACTACGACCCGGCGGGCACGGCAGGCTTTGAGACCGGCGCGGAGGGTACCGCCACCCTCTACTATGTTCCCGCAGGCGCCTATACCTTGCGGGAAACGGGGGACATGGGCTTAGGATATGCGAAGCCCCAGGATGTTTCCATCACCATTACAAGGGAAAACGGCGTGCGCAACCCGCTGGCGGTGCGCTTCCAGAACAACCCGACCACCCTGGAATTCACCAAAGCGGACGCGGTCACCAAAGAACCGCTGGATGGCGGCGTCTTCCGGCTGCTGGACGAAGGCGGCGAGGCGGTTCTGCTCAAGGAGCTGGAGCCGGGCAGCTACCGGCCGGACGAGGAGGGGCAGAGCACCTTCACCACCCAGGATGGCGAAGCGGTATTCCGGTACTTACCGCCCCAGGCATATACCATTGAGGAGGTGGAAGCGCCTGCGGGGTATACCAAGGATACCCCCAAATCCGTAACCGTCACGGCGCAAAACGATGTATCAAACGCAGCAAAGCTCAGTATGCAGGACTACGCCCTGACCCTAACCTTCGATAAAACGGACGGGCTGACGGACAAACCCCTGGACGGCTGTACCTTCGTCCTCAAGGACAGCGAAGGGGAGACCGTGCCCTTAATCAAAGTAAAAAACGGCGTATATAAGCCGGATGCAGATGGGGAGGCCGCCTTCACCACCTATGAAGGCAGCGCATCCATCACCCAGATCCAGCCGGGCCAATATACCATCTGCGAAGAGACCCCGGCGGAGGGTTACACCAAGGCGGCGGATATCGCCGTTACGGTTTCCCAAACCCACATCGCCGCCAGCCCCGCCGCTGCCGGCATGAAAAACGGGGTCACCGCCATTTCGCTAAACAAGGTAGACGCACAAAGCGGCAGCCCTATCGGCGGGGCGGTGTTCCGGCTGTTGGACGAGGCAGGCGAACCGGTAACGCTCTCCACCATAGCGGGCAAGCCTGGCTGGATGCGGCCGGACCGGGGCGGCAGCGAAACCTTTACCATCCCGGAAACCGGCCTGACCCTTGCCTACCTGCCCCGGGGGGAATATGAATTGGCGGAGGCAAGCCCCGCCCCCGGCTATGCGCCGCCAGCAGAAAACGTTTCCCTATCCGTGACGGACAGCACCACAACGGCAGCCCCCGGCGAAGCCACGCTGTCCAACGAGCCGCTGGCCGTAGAGGTGACGAAAACCGACGCCTTAAACGGAGCCCCGCTTCCCGGCGTACAGTTCAAGGTGCTGGATGAAACCGGCGAAGCGCTGCTGTTTACAAAAACAGCGGAGGGGGTATACCGGGTGGATCCGGACGGCGCAGCCCTGTTTCAAACCGGGCCGGATGGCAAGGCAATGCTGCTTGCTGTTCCTGCAGGGGACTATACCCTGGTGGAAACAGGGAATGCCGGCTTTGGCAAGGTGGAGCCGGTGCCCTTTACGGTAACGAATGCGAATACCCACGAGACGCCCGTGGCAATCGGCGTAGAAAACCAGCCTCTTGCTTTGGAAGTCTATAAGGTGGATAAAGAGAGCCAGGTCCCCCTTGGAGGGGTCCCCTTTAAGCTATTCAATGGCGAGGGTGCGCCTCTTTGCTTTGCGCTAGGCGACGACGGTATCTATCGGGTTTCCGCAGAGGGGGATGCAATTTTTCTGACGGACGATATGGGCAAGGCAACGTTGCTGTATGTACCAGAGGGCATACTTACGCTGGAGGAGCAGCCCCATTCCGGATATGGTGTAGCCTCCCCGGTGAGCGTTACCATCTCCGAGGAAAATATCCTGGCGCTGCCCAAGGCTGTGACCGTAGAGAATGAACCTCTTGCGGTGGAGATCTATAAGGAGGATGCTTTTACCGGAGCGCCCATGGCCGCCTCCTTTACGCTGCTGGACGGGACGGGCAAGACCATACCGCTGGCCCGCATGTCGGATGGCGCTTACCGCCCGGCGGATACGGTATCGGAGGCCGCAAAGGCCGAGGAAAGGGCGGAAGCAGACGGAACCCAGGCTGCGCCCACCCTTGTAGAAAAGGTAAACGCCTTGACCCTGGACGCCAAGACCGGCAAGGCCCGCATCGAGTATCTTACGGAGGGCACTTATCAGCTGGTGGAGGACCCGGTTTCTGGCTATATGGCCCTGTCCGGGATTGAATTCACCTTGCAGAACCAGCACACCAAGACCTTGCCCCTGCAATGCACCGTGTCCAATCTCCCTACCCGTTTCTTGCTGGAAAAGCAGGATGGGGCAACCAAGCAGCCCCTACAAAGCGCCAAATTCAAGCTGACGGATGAAAATGGGAAGGCGATAAAGCTGATGCAGCAGGAAGATGGCACCTACCGGCCTGCCCAGGAAGGGGAAACCGGCATTGAGATTTTGGAGCTTACCAATGAGAATGCCCAGGCCATAATCTGTTATTTACCTGCCGGGAAGGTGACGGTAACAGAGGTGGAAGGGCCCGTTGGCTACAGTATAGCCCCGCCCATCACCACGGAGGTGGGAACGGAAATTGTACTGCATACCGCCGTCCAGGCGCAAAAGGAAGATGCAACGGCACCTCCTCTCGCGGAAACTTCCCTGGCGGTGGTGGACTTACCCCTTGCGTTGAAGATCAGCAAGGTACACAGCAAGACGCACAAGCCCCTTCCCGGAGCAGGCTTCCAGCTGAAATCGGAGTCCGCTCTTTCCACGCCGCTGACCTTCACCCTGCGGGACGGCGTCTATTGGTATGACCCAGATGGCAGCGTCACCACCATAGAGGCGGCTGGGGATACCTGCGAAGCCCTTCTATACGGCCTCCCTGTCGGGAAATACCAGCTGGAGGAGACCGTGGTTCCCGAGCATTTCTTCCCTGCGCCCCCGGTGGCGGTGGAGATCACCCTGGAAACCACCAGCGAAACCCCAAGGGAAGTGGTGGTCACCAACACCCCCCAGGTGAAGCTGGGCATTGACGCCGATAAATTCAACGTGGTGATCGCCATGGCCCTGACCCTGCTCATTGGCGGCGGCGTGGGAATTGCTGTTCTGGTGCGGTATAGAAGGAAGCGGTAACGCGCCTGGGGGTTGAAGGAGTCCCTATATCCCAGCGGAATCTTCATAACCTTTGCCTAAGGTTATCCGCTGGGTTTTATATCGCCTCGCAAATTCGGTTTGCATTTTTATGTGGCTTACCATGGTTCTTTTGAAACCGCGGTATAATTATGATATAATAAGGCCACAAGGAGGTGTAGCTATGCCGCGCATTATTCCGATCCGGGATTTAAAGAATACCGCCGCCATCTACGAGATGTGCAGCTCGTCCAAAGAGCCGATTTTTATTACCAAAAACGGATATGGCAAGATGGTCCTTATGAGCATGGAGGCATATGAGGAACGGCTGCTCATGCAGGATGTATATGCAAAGCTTGCCGAAGCTGAGGGCGAGGTCCATGCAGGCAAAACGATAGATGCCCGAGCGGCTTTACAGGAATTGAGGGCCAAGCATGGGGTATAAGATTAGGGTGACGCCCCTAGGGGCCAAAGACCTAGAGGAAATCGTGACGTACATGGCCCAGGAACTGGATAGCGCCGATGGAGCAATGGAAGCCGAGCATAGATTCCGATAAATTCAATATGGTGATCACCATGGCCCTGACCTTGTGCCCTTGACAGCGGCATGGGCATTGCTGTGCTGGTGCGGCACAGAAGGAAGCGGTAAGGGTGCTGGGTGTTATTCTAAAGCTATTAGCATTGAAAAACTATCATAATTATGATAAAATTATGATAGCCTAAAAATGGAGGTGATCTATGTGCCGCTGATTCGACCGGTTTCGGACTTAAGAAACCATTTTTCAGAAATCTCAAATCAAGTACACGAAACCCAGCGACCTGTTTTCTTGACCAAAAACGGATATGCCGACATGGTGGTGATGAGCTGCGAAGCCTATGAACAGATGCAGTTTGAAAGCGAGGTGTATTGCAAGCTGCGAGAGGCTGAAATGGAAGCTGGTTCTACCGGACGGCGATTCTCCCATAAGGAGGTTTTTTCCGAATTGAGAAAGCAGCTTGAAGGCGCGTCTGCTTATGAATAAGCCATATCGGCTGCTGTATTTGCCAGCAGCACGAAAAGATATTTACGACCTTATGCTGTATATTGCAAACCAGCTCCATGCTCCTGCGTCCGCGTTGCGAATCCTTGCGGCCATGGAAACAGCCATCCAACGCCTCGGCGAATTTCCCTATGCGTTTCCCGTATACCGAACCATGAAACCTTTGGCGACGGAATATCGTATGCTACCAGTGGAAGGGTACAATGTGTTCTATACCGTGTTGGAAAAAGAAAGGGTTGTTGAAATTCATAGGGTTGTGTATGCAAAACGGAACTTGACCAAACAGCTTTAAACAAAACTCTTTAAGAAAACGCCGGAAAAACCGGCGTTTTCTGTTTGCAAAAAATATCTGCTGATTCCGCTCATTCATATAAGGGGACCACCTTTCCGGGATGGATCATGGCCTCCTGCGGAAGCGGCGCATGGAGCACGTCTACGGCAACGCCAAGCTGTGCTTCCAAGTCCTGCTGCAATGCGGCCAAGGTAAGCAATGATACTGCCGGTTCTCTGAACTCCACCAGTAGATCAATATCGCTGGCAGCGGTTTGCCGTCCCTCCGCATAGGAGCCAAAAAGGGATACTTTTTTTATGGAATAGCGGGGCGCTACCGCTAAAATTCCGCAGCGGATATCTTCCAATCCCGGCACGTCCATCACCTCCCTATACCTTGATTATACCCTGCTTCTTAAGAAACAGAAACCATTTTCGCTTAGAAAGGATTATCCTATGGATCAATTAGACAGACGCACAAAATTGCTGATCGTGGGCGGGGTTTGCCTGCTGCTGGTGATCGGGATCATCGTGCTGGCAGTATCCTGCAATGCAGCCCGGCAAAAGGAGCCGGAACCCACGCCTGTGGTAGATATTAACCCAATACCGGAAAGCACGCCTGCGCCAACCCAAAGCCTTGCCCCCACCGTTACACCCAGCCCTACGCCGGAGGCGGTAGCGGCTCCGGCGCTTCCCACAGCCTCCCCTGCCCCCACGCCGGAAGCAGCTGCGCCCACAGCTAAACCCGCCGTGACAACCCCGAAGCTGCCAAACAGCAGCAGTGGGTCAAACACCGCGGCTACAAACAGCACCAAGCCCAACAGCACCGCCCCTTCGGAGCAAACCAAAGCGCCTGCCACCCCTGTATTCGACTTCGGCCTGCCCGCCGCAGCCAGCGTGGGGGCCCAGGTGGTGGTGAATCCAGCCTCCCGCAATGTGACCCAGGTAAGCTGGACCGTTGGCAAGACCGGGCTTTTCGGCATCCCCACCGGCGGGACTTATCAGGGAACCCTAAACGCCAACGGCGGCAGCATTGTCTTTGACGCCCCGGGAACCTATACCCTCACCGCCACGGCAAAGAGCAGCGCCGGGGAAACCGTCACCGTATCCCAGGATATTGAGATCCTGCCGGTGGGAAAATTCGGCTTTGGCCTGCCCAAGACCGCTTACACGGATACCGTGGTAGATGTGGAAGTGCTGGGCGGTATAGAGGGCAGCGTCACATGGCGCGTTCAGAAGGATGGTCAAGAAATGCCCCTTGCGGAAGCCTTTGCCGGAACGCTGACGGACACAGGCGGTTTTATCACCTTCCGGGAGGAAGGAATCTACACCCTGACAGGCCAAATCGACGGCGGGAAATCCTATGGGGCGGATATCGCCGTATATCCCCTTATGGAAATCCCCTTCACCGTGCCTGCCACCACCTACCGGAATACCGAAATATCGGTGGAAATGGGCGAAGCCGATCTCCAGGGACAATCCATCCAATGGAGCGTGAAGCAGAATGGCAGGGATGCGGAATACGCCGGAACTCTAACGGATGCAGGCGGCTCGATCTCCTTTGCCAGCCTGGGGGACTATCAGATCACCGCCAGCGCAGCGGATACCTATACCGGCCGGGTATTTTCCCAAACCAGGCAGATCCGGGTTGTCAACCGGCGGCCCAATGCGCCAGAGGGTACAGCCGTCGTTACCGCGCAGCGCAGCAACGGCAAGGTGCTGGTGGAATTTGCAGCCACGGCCACCGACCCGGACAGGGATGAAGTGACGCTGGAATGGATGGGCCGGGGAGATGATTACTTCGGCGTGGGCGTTCATACCGTTCGCGTCCGGGCCCGGGACAGCGTGGGCGACGATTCTGCCTGGACGCCCGTAGCCTTTGAGGTGCCCAACGCGCCCCCGGACGCCCCCGTAGGCACTGCCACCATTCACCGGGATCAGGTGGCAAACCGAAAAGCCTTTGTCACCTTTACGGCCACCGCCACCGACCCGGACAACGATCCGGTGACATATGAATGGGATGGCCGGACGGCAGATGATTATTATCCCCTTGGCAGCCATACCGTCCGGGTTCGGGCCAGGGATAGCTTCGGCGCATACAGCCCCTGGACACAGGTGCCTTTTACCATCTCCAACCAGCCCCCAGAACGGCCTACCATCCTTCGCACGCCTTCCGCGCCCTTCATCCTACCGGGGAATACCGTCACCATCACCGCCAACGCCCTTGACCCAGATGGGGATGCGGTGGAATACGTTTGGGAAAACCGGCCCAGTGAAACCTACGCCTATCCCGAGGGTAGGCAAATCGTAAAGGTATATGCGGTAGATGCATTCGGCGCGCAAAGCCCGGCCAAGCGCATCATGTTCCTCATGGGCGATCCCAACCGGGCGGGCAACCTAATGCTCACCGGGCCGGACAGCAGCCTGTTTGAGCCGGGCATTGAGGATGCCACCCTCATTTACTATAAATTTGTAGTGCCGCCCGTATCCGGCCATTATGGCCAGGACTTTGGCCGGGTGCGAGGATACAACCGCTTGACGGGGCAATGGGATCAGCTGGACTATGGAACCACCAGCAACGGCATCTCCTTTGAACGAAACCTGGAGGCGGGGGTGTATACAAAGCTAGACCTGTATTACTATACCAATCACGATTGCATGTATAACAAGAGCAACATCACCTACATCGCCCTCTTCGAGTTTGACGAGCTGGAGGAGGAATGACGCACCGGGGAAAGGGCGCTGTGCCGCCCTTTCCTCTAACCAGAAAACAGGAGAAACATATGCAAATCAATCAAGGATACAGAATTATAGAGCGCTTCCCCATAGGGGGAAAGGGCTTTGGTCTGGGGTATAATCCGGACGCCCCCAATCCATATGTGACATGGCAATATCGGGCAGATGACCCAGAGCATTATTTCTGGGGGCATTATTACAATGAAAAAGAAGCGGCGTATCAAGACTATCTGGATCGCATTGAGCAGGAAGCAGAACAATACCAAACCATAACGGGCAGTCCCTTCCCGCTCCCCAAGCTGTGCCTTACCATCCAGCCCAGCACCGGCGATATAGTAAATATCACCCGTGGGATCAAAGGCTATTATCCCTCCGACTGGAACCAACCGGGGAACAGAACGTATAATCGTGAAGCCGCCGAAAATGCAAATCAGCAGCTGGGCGTAACCAAGGCGCAGGAAGCTGCCATGCTGGCAGGCAGTATGTTTGGCTGGGATTGTCCGGCAGCGCATCCGCAGCTATATGACGCCCAGGGGAAATTGCGCGTTCCCAATGGAAAAGAGCACCCACAGGAAAGGGGGCGCTGATGGATAAAAGATCGTTTCTGCGGCCAGGGAACGGCGTATGGATGTTGCGCGACGAGATAAACAGTAGGAGGCCCAAATGACCAGGAAAGCAAACGCCATATCCACATTGGCCCGGGAGACCATGGCGCGGATCGTGGGCAGCCCGGCAGAATGGGAATCGTTCCTTCGATCCGCCGCGCGGATGTACAAATACGCCTTCCCAGAACAGGTTCTCATCTATGCCCAGCGCCCAAACGCCACCGCCTGCGCCACGCTGGAGCAGTGGAACCGGTGCCGCTACCGCCGCTGGGTCAAGCCGGGGGCCGTGGGCATCGCCCTCCTGGAGGATACAGGCCCGCAGCTTGGGCTGAAATATGTATTCGACCTTTCCGATACCCGGCAAACCCCATACAGCCAGCCCTTTTTCACCTGGGCATACCGGCCGGAATATGAAGAAGCGGTGCTGGAGAGCCTGGAAAACCACTTTGGCGAAGTGGAGGGGACAGGGTTTTCGCGCCGGCTCCATGCCATCGTCGGGAACCTGGTGGAAGATAACGCGGCGGAATACGCCGCAGCCCTCCAGGGGATTGCAGCGGACAGCCACCTGGGGGATACCGATCCGCCGGTTCTCTTGGAGCTGCTAAAGCTGGCCGCAGCTCCCAGCGTGGAATATATGATCCTTTGCCGTCTGGGCCTTCCCGCAGCGCCTATCGGGGAAGGGGACATGCAGGCGGTTACCTTATTTAATACGCAGGAAACAGCCGCCCAACTGGGCGCGGTTGTAAGCGATATAGCAAAGATGGCCCTTGGCCAGATCGAGCGGACGGTGAAGTCCATAGAAAAAGAGGCCGGCACATTTGCAAAATCCGAACGGGTAACGGAAAATGAACTGGAAGAAGAAATCAAAAGGAGTGTGGGATATGGAACTGACATACCGGCAGGAGGCCAATTACCGGATTCCCGACTTGACGTTGGAACAGGAGCAGGAAGCGCCGGGCAAGTACGGGATGCTGCGCAAGCGGTACCTGAAGGAGCACCGGAAGGGGACATACGCAGGGTTATTGCTGAACGGGACGCTGCAAGCCCATCTCTTGGAGGTGGATCGGGCAGTCCGGGCCCAGGTGGAACAGACCATGCAGGAGCTGGCCAAGGCCGAGGGGGTGCGCGAGGAACAGAAAGCCCAAGACCCGCTGGCATGGACCGCCCGGATGAACAACATCCGCCAGCGGGCCGAGGAGCTGGCCATGGAGCTGATCTACAGCTAGAAGAAACCAATGAAAGGCCGGAGGCTTTGAAAAGCCCCGGCCTTTCTCTTTCCGCCCTGGCAGGGGTAGAGGAACAGATGGCCAACATCCTGGCAGCGGAGCACCCCGGCCCCTTTGCCATCCATCAAGGGGAGATCGATCATGTGCTGCGCCGGGGCAGCGGATTCCAAAATGGCAAGCTCCGCATTTTCCTATACTACCAGCAAACGCATCCCTTGCAGGAGCGGGCTGCGTTTCTTAAAAAGGAATACGGCATAGGGGGCGGCTCCCACGTCTTTACCAATGGCCGAAAGGGGAATATCTGGTACGACGGCAAGGGCCTATGCATCAGCCAGGACAGCGGCAGCGCCTTTTCCAACCCGGATTGGCGCATATCCTGGCGCAAGGCCGCCCAGCGGATCGGGGAACTGATCGCCCAGGGCCAATATCTGACGGAAGGGGAACAGGCCCAGCTTGCGCAATATCAGGAGGCGCAACCCATAGACCGGCCCCAAACTTCACTGGAAACCATGGTCCTTGCGCAGGAGGAGCGCAGCCGTCAGCCGGGAGAATACCGGCTTTCCTTGGGGGATACGGTATTCCTCCATGGGCAGGCGCACGTCATTCTTTCCATGGCGGGGGAGCTGGTAGAACTGACGGACCCTCAATATCCTCTCTTAACCGTGTCCTATCCGCAGGAACAGTTTATTCGCCTGGTGGGGCAGGACAAGCGAAATGACCGCCTGCTTGCGCCGGAACAGCGAAATGACCTCGGCATTCGTCCCGACGCCCTTTCTCCAGAACAGGTTTCCCCGGCTTTAGACGGCCCGGCGCCGGATTCCAAGCAGAAACGCACCCCGAAAACAACGGCCGCGCGGAATTTTGATAGGCTCATGGCCCTTGCGCCCGAGCTTCTCACCGGGGAGGCATTCTATCTGCGCTTCACTGCCGGGGACGCCTTTATGCCCCTTTCCATGGACTATCTTGGGGAGAATCGAATTTCTATATCCCATACCTATTTGCAAAACGGCGATCTCATGGCTGATCCGGATATGGAATTCGTATTCGATTTGGAAAACAAGACCCTTTCTGCCCGCACCTTTCAGCAGGATGGGATCGGCCTATATCAAACCGTTGAGAACCAGCAGGGCGAAGTCGATAATCCGGATTTAGAACGCCAACTCAACAGCTTTGCCCGCCAATGGTTCGACAATATTCAAAGCCAGGATTACCGGCGTCAGCGTATGCATGTACGCTATCACGAGGTGGATTTTGAGGCCATCTATGGCCAGGAAGGACAAATTGTCTCCTTTGGAGGTTGGGATCGGGATGGCGGCCAGCCCCATGACGAATGGTTTGCAGCTGTTCGCGGATACGCCAAAGAACACGGTATTCTATATTCCCTGGGCTATGGTTCCCTGGGCAACGGGACCACCGTTTGGAACATATTGGAGGAAGCCGGCCATGATTACCGCACCATCGCCCACATTGGGACGGATGGCTTAGTGCAGACATATTCGCCGTTGCCGGACTATATCCTAGCGGAAATCCAACGGGTAGCCCAAGCGGAACAGCAGCGGGCGCAACAGAATCCCCCCGTCCCATTCCCCGCATCCAGCGCCGAGGAAGCCACGGAGGAACAACCGGCGGGGAAACCGGAACGTCAATCGGAACCCATAGCCATCTATCCTGCACAACAGAACAACCTGCCCTTTGACGTGGTAGTGGAACGGCTGCATATCCCGGATGGGAAACCGGATAGGCCGCCAACCCTAGATTACCGAATCACCGACGACGCCCTGGGCCATGGCGGGCCCAAGGCAAAATTCCGCATGAACCTGGAGGCTATCCGCACCCTGGGCAAGATCGAAGGGGAAAACCGCCGCGCAACCCAGCAAGAGCAGGCGGTGTTGGCCAAATATGTGGGCTGGGGCGGCATCCCCCAGGCGTTCGACCCCAACAACAGCGCCTGGGCCAGTGAATATGCGGAGTTAAAGGCGGCATTGACCGAAACGGAGTACGAATCCGCCCGGGCATCCACGCTGAACGCCCACTATACCTCCCCCATTGTCATTAAGGCCGTATACCAGGCCATAGAAAATTTGGGCTTCCAGCGGGGCAATATTCTGGAGCCATCCTGCGGCATCGGGAATTTTTTCGGCCTGCTGCCGGAGCAAATGGCAGGCAGCAAGCGTTACGGCGTGGAGCTTGACGCCATCACCGGCCGCATCGCCCGGCAGCTCTATCAGAATGCGGATATCCAGATCAAAGGCTTCGAGGACGCGGACTACCCGGACAATTTCTTCGACCTGGCCATCGGCAATGTGCCCTTCGGCAACTACGGCGTTTCGGATCAGCGGTACGATAAGTATAAATTCCACATCCACGATTATTTTTTCGGTGCGACTCGTTCCTAAGTGAAAAGCTTAGGTGCAAATTTGAAAGTGAGGTGAGACAGAATATTTGCAAACTAACAATTCGATTGGTGGAATGATGGAGTAACGCCCTGAAACGCCAACCTTAATACTCCGACTGGCTCTGCTCAAAAAGCAGATGTTCAGAAGCTCGGTGAAGTCGGCAGAGAGCTACCGTCTTACAGTCATGAAAACAACTGTAACGAAAGCTGTCCAGAGGTGGATGGTGTAGCCTATATGCCGGAGGTCTACAAAGTATCTATGGTGAGAATGACTGTAAAAGGTCTGACGAATCCTCGAATGTAAGGGTCTATAAGTAGGCTGTATAGAAATGTGCA
>UQOG01000002.1 GCA_900542615.1 uncultured Eubacteriales bacterium
TTGTCCCTTCGGGACAATTCACCTTGTGCCGCCAAATCCGATGAAAGCCGAAAATGGCTGCGATCTTCCATTCGCCAGAGGTTTGTCGAAAAGCTGAGGCCCCCATATCCTGAGAATATGGGGGCCTTTTGTGTTGCGTTGAGATGCAGGGGTGCTTAGAAATCCGTCTTTTCCAGGATGTAGCTCTCCAGCTGGCAGATGGGCAAACGGATCTGCTCCATGGTATCCCGGTCCCGCACGGTGACGGTCTCGTCCTCCAGGGTATCGAAGTCGATGGTGATGCACAGAGGCGTGCCGATCTCGTCCTCCCGGCGGTAGCGCTTGCCGATCTGGCCGGCGTCGTCGTAATCCACCATGAAGTGGCGGGCCAGCAGGGCGTGGACTTCCTTTGCCTTTTCCCCCAGCTTGTTCTTTTGCAGGGGCAGTACGGCGGCCTTGAAGGGGGCCAGGGCGGGATGCAGCCGCAGCACGTTGCGCACATCGCCGTTTTCCAGGGTCTCCTCGTCGTAGGCGTCGCACAGGAAGGCCAGGGCTACCCGGTCCGCGCCCAGGGAGGGTTCCACGCAGTAGGGGATGTAGCGCTGGTTGGTGAAGGGATCCAGATAGTCCATGGAAGCGCCGCTGTGGTTGGCATGGGCCTTCAGGTCGAAATCGGTACGGCTGGCAATGCCCCACAATTCGCCCCAGCCGAAGGGGAAGAGGAACTCGATATCCGTGGTGCCGTTGCTATAGTGGGAAAGCTCGGCGGGGTCATGCTCCCGCATACGCATATGCGCTTCGGCCATGCCCAGGGACAGGAGCCAGTTTTTGCAGAAATCCTTCCAGTAGGCGTACCATTCCATCTCCGTGCCGGGGGCGCAGAAGAATTCCAGCTCCATCTGCTCGAATTCCCGGGTGCGGAAGGTGAAGTTGCCGGGGGTGATCTCGTTGCGGAAGGATTTGCCGATTTGGGCGATGCCAAAGGGGATCTTCTTGCGGGTGGTGCGCTGCACGTTGCGGAAGTTGACGAAGATGCCCTGAGCGGTCTCCGGCCGCAGATAGATCTGGCTGGCGGTATCCTCATTGACCCCCTGGAAGGTCTTGAACATCATGTTGAACTTGCGGATGCCGGTAAAGTCCGTTTTTCCGCACTCGGGGCAGGTGATGCCTTGTTCTTTAATGTAGTCCGCCATTTCCTCGTGGCTCCAGCCATCGGGATGGACGTCCAGGCCATGGGCCTTGGCATAGTCCTCGATCAGCTTGTCCGCCCGGAAACGGGCTTTACAGCTTTTGCAGTCCATCAGCGGATCGTTGAAGTTTACCACATGGCCGGAGGCTACCCAGGTTTCGGGGTTCATCAGGATAGCGGCATCCATCCCCACGTTGTAGGGGCTTTCCTGCACGAATTTGCGCCACCAGGCTTTTTTCACGTTATTTTTGAATTCCACGCCCAGGGGACCGTAATCCCAGGTATTGGCTAAGCCGCCGTAGATTTCGGAACCGGCGAAGATGAATCCACGGTTTTTGCAGAGGGCTACGATCTTATCCATGCTAAAATTTGCCATATGCTTCGCTCCTTTTGGAAACTGGATTTCTCCAGCATATTTTCCCTATCATACCATAGCCTGACACCCACTTCAAGGGAGCCTTATCTATAATTGTTAGATTTTACGGCAAAAAAATATGGGAATAAGCACAAATCTTGCCGGATGCGCGTACTATATCGTAGCAAGAGCGCAGTGCGCTTATCAAACAAGGAGGCAAACATATGTGGAATTGCGGTAACGGTTGCGGGAATAATTGCTGGTGGATCATCATCCTGCTGCTCCTGATCTGCGGCTGTGGTTGCGACAATGGCTGCGGCAATGGCTGCGGCTGCGACAATGGCTGCGGTGGAAACAACTGCTGGTGGATCATCATCCTGCTGCTCCTCTTCTGCAATGGCTGCGGCTGCGACAATGGCTGCACCTGCGGAAACGCTGGCAACAATACCTGCGGTTGCAGCTGCGGCTGCTAACAAGGAATGCGCCGGGGGCAAAGCAAATTGCCTCCGGCGGCTCATATTTGGGAAGATCAGCTCAATTGCCCTGGGAAAAGGCTTGGATCAAGGCCAGCTTTTCAGCCCGGGATAATTTTTTCAGTGCGCATTCTCCCGCCATAGCGGCGGAGCGTGTGGGGAAGGGCTGGTAATATACCAGGGAAACCGGCAAGCGGCTGCGGGTATATTTGGCGCCCTTGCCCTGGTTATGGACGGTTACCCGCTTGGACAAGTCGTCGGTATAGCCGGCGTATAAGGTATCGTCGGCGCAGCGTAAAAGATAGGCGTAATACATCAGTAGCCTAGATCCGCGTCCACCAGGATCAGGTGCAGGGCGTCCAGCCAAAGGGGCTTGTATTCGATGATGCTGGTCACCCGGCATATCCGCTGGGGGGCGCTGCAATCGTGACACCGGCCGTCCAGGGTGCAGGGGGTCTGCTTGTGGAGCCGCCGGGCGTTCAGGGGCGCGGCCACGTTGCGGGCTCGATCCAAGCCTGCCACAAGATCCTGCGCCACCTTGTTCCGGCCGATGATCAGGCATACCTGCTTGGGCCCGGCAAACATGCCGGCCACCCGGTTGCCCACCCCGTCGATGTTGATCAGCATCCCGTCCAGGGTAATGGCATTGGAGGAGGAAAGGTACCAATCCGCCGTATTTTCCTTTTGAAAGATGTCCGGGTCCTGGGATCGAGGGGTCACCGCGTGGCTGTATACGGTCAGGCCTGCGTCGCACAGGGCCTCGTACATGCCCAGGGCGGCGAGGGTCATGGACCCCCCAAGGCCCACGCTCTTTCCCTGGCGGATCAGCGCCACGGCCGTATCCCGGGCCGCCTCCGGCGTAGGGGCGAAATGGGGGGTATAGCCCCGCTGCTCCAAGGTCTTGCACAGCCGGGGAAAATCATCACAAAACATCAGATCGCGCCTCCTGTTCCATCAAGTCTGTATTTCCATCATACCACGAGTCTTGCAATTTGTCCCGGTTTCCGCTATGATTCATTATGGATTCTTTTGTATCCCTCCTTGGGCTGCCGCCGGGGAAAATGGCGGCGGATTTATACCGGTTCCAGTGCGGTATCGGGGCGGGAATACCATCATGCGCGGAGGAGATCATGGCATACGATCAAAAATATATTCGGAATTTTTGCATCATTGCCCACATCGATCACGGGAAATCCACCCTGGCGGATCGGATGATGGAGCTGACGGACACTGTGGCCCTGCGGGATATGGAGGACCAGCTCCTGGATACCATGGAGATCGAGCGGGAGCGGGGCATCACCATCAAGGCCACGGCGGTACGGATGTTTTATACCCATACCGATGGGCAGACGTATATGTTCAACCTGATCGACACCCCAGGGCATGTGGACTTCACCTATGAGGTATCCCGGGCGCTGGCCGCCTGCGAAGGGGCGGTGCTGGTGGTGGACGCCACCCAGGGCATCGAGGCCCAGACCCTGGCCAACGTATACCTGGCCCTGGACAACAACCTGGAGATCGTGCCGGTGATCAATAAGATCGACCTGCCCAGCGCCCAGCCGGATTTCGTGGTGAAGGAGATCGAGGATGTAATCGGCCTGCCGGCGGAGGACGCCCCCCGGATCTCCGCCAAAAGCGGCCAGAACGTGGAGCAGGTTTTAGGCCAGATCGTGGAGCTGATCCCGCCGCCCCGGGGGGATGCGGAGGCTCCGTTACAGGCCCTGATCTTCGATAGCATTTACGACAATTATAAGGGCGCCCTAAGCTATGTGCGGGTGAAAAACGGCCGGGTGAAGCCAGGGATGCGGATCCGCTCCATGGCCACGGGCCGGGAATTCGACGTGACGGAGGTGGGGGTGTTTACCCCTGCCCTCAGGCCCACGGATTCCCTGGGGGCCGGGGAAGTGGGCTATGTGGCGGCCTCCATAAAAAGCGTGGCGGAGACCAAGGTGGGCGATACCATCACCGACGCTTCAAACCCCGCCAAAGAAGCCCTGCCCGGCTATAAGCAGGTGCAGCCCATGGTATTCTGCGGCATCTATCCAGCGGACGGGGCGGATTATGAAAACCTCAAGGACGCCCTGGACAAGCTGGTGCTCAACGACGCTTCCCTGTCCTACGAGCCGGAGACCTCCCTGGCGCTGGGGTTTGGGTTCCGGTGCGGCTTCCTGGGGCTGCTGCATATGGAGATCATCCAGGAGCGGCTGGAGCGGGAATTCGACCTGGACCTGGTCACCACCGCCCCCAGCGTCATCTATAAGGTGACCAAGCTGGACGGCACCAAACTCTCCATCGACAACCCCAGCAACCTGCCTCCGCCGGCGGAGATCGCCTATATGGAAGAGCCCATGGTGGAGGCCCATATCATGACCCCTTCGGATTACGTGGGCACCATTATGGAGCTGTGCCAGGAAAAGCGCGGGGTGTTCATCGACATGACCTATATGGAGGAGACCCGGGTCAATATCAAGTACGAGCTGCCCCTCAACGAGATCATCTACGATTTCTTCGACCAGCTTAAATCCAGGAGCCGGGGCTACGCCTCCTTCGACTATGAGCTCAAGGAGTACCGCCGCAGCGACCTGGTGAAGCTGGACTTCCTGCTCAACGGGGATATGTGCGACGCCCTGTCCACCATCGTTCACAAGGATCGGGCCTATGCCAAGGGCCGGGCCGTAGCGGAAAAGCTTCAGGAGGTCATCCCCAGGCAGCAGTTTGAGGTGCCCATCCAGGCGGCCATCGGCTCCAAGATCATCGCCCGGGAGACGGTGCGGGCCCTGCGCAAGGACGTGCTGGCCAAGTGCTATGGCGGCGACATCACCCGCAAGAAGAAGCTGCTGGAAAAACAAAAGGAAGGAAAGAAGCGGATGCGCCAGGTGGGCACGGTAAGCGTGCCCAGCGAGGCCTTCATGAGCGTGCTTCGGATCAATTGATATGGCTGGGCTCTATGTGCATATCCCCTTTTGCGTAAGGAAGTGCGCCTATTGCGACTTCCTGTCGTTCCCGTGCCAGGAACCCCCGGCAGAATACCTGGAGGCCCTGCTCCAGGAGATCCGCCTGGCGGGCCGGCTCTTTCCGGGCCAACGCTATGAAACCCTGTTCATCGGGGGCGGCACGCCCTCCCTCCTGACCGGCCAGGCCATGGCCCGGCTGCTGGAGGCGCTGGCCGGGGCATTTACACTGGGGGAAGGGGCGGAGGTGACCGTGGAGTGCAACCCCGGCACCGTGGATGGGGAAAAGCTGGCGGCGTACCACGCTGCCGGCGTCAACCGCCTGTCCTTTGGCCTGCAAAGCGCCGACGACCGGCTGCTGCAAACCATCGGCCGGATCCATACCTTCCGGCAATTCCTGGATGGGTTCCTGCTGGCCCAACAGGCGGGGTTTTCCAACATCAATGTGGATCTGATGTACGGCCTGCCCGGCCAGCATGTGGTGGATTATTTGGATACCATCCAAAAGGTCACGGCCCTGGCGCCCACCCATATCAGCGCCTATAGCCTGATCCTGGAGCCAGAGACCCCGCTTTATGACCAGGTGGGGGATGGGACGGTGGTCCTGCCGGAGGAGGACCGGGTGTGGGAGCTGCAGGAGGCGGGCCGGGCAGCCCTGGAGGCTCTGGGCTATCGCCGCTATGAGATATCCAACTATGCCAGGCCATCCTTCCAATGCCGCCACAATTTGAATTATTGGGAAAACGGCGCCTATCTAGGGCTGGGCCTTGGCGCCCACTCCGCCATGGCGTTGGGGGGCTGGCGGCGGTGGAACAACGCATCCGCCCTGGACGCCTATTACGCCGCCCTGAAGGCCGGGGCGCTGCCCATTGAAACCCAGGAGAAGATCCCGCAAAAAGAAGAAATGTTTGAATGCGTGATGCTGGGCCTGCGCATGATAAAGGGTGTGGACCGGGCGGCCTTTCTGGCCCGGTTTGGACAGGATGTATGCAGCGTATATCCCGAGGCAGTGGAAGCCCTGGTGGCCCTTGGATGGGCCCGGGTCAGCCCGGATTCCCTGAGGCTGACAGCGGCGGGACTGGATATGGAAAACAGCGCTCTGCTGTATTTTATGGAGGATTAAAGCCCTTTTTCAGGCCCGGGGAATGTTTCATCCTCATGTTTCCGTTTGTTCACATTGCACGGCGCCGATTCCCTTGACAGAAAGGGGCTTCGGTGCTATTTTTATTCATAGTGATTAGCACTCAAATGTACAGAGTGCTAACAGCCCGAAAAGGAGGCGGGAAAGCATGGATCTGGATATGCGAAAGATGCGCATCCTGCAGGCCATCATCGATGATTACATCCTGACGGCTACGCCGGTAGGATCCAGAACGATTTCAAAGCTACCGGATATTTCCCTTTCCTCCGCCACCATCCGCAACGAGATGAGCGACCTGGAAGAGATGGGCTATTTGGAACAGCCCCATACCTCCGCCGGCCGGATCCCCAGCGAAAAGGCGTACCGGCTGTATGTGAATTCCATCATGCAGCGGGCGGACCTGACCGATGCGGAAAAACGGTTCATCAAAACCTGCTATTCCAACACCCTGGATGGGGTGGACGAGGTGGTGCGGCAAACTGCCTGGGTATTGTCCAGCATGAGCAAATACACCTCCATGGTGCTCAAGCCCGCCCTGCGGGCGGTGAAGGTCAAGCACATCCAGCTGGTGCCGGTTTCCGAAGGCCGGGCGCTGGCGGTGGTGGTGACGGATATGGGCGTCACCCGGGATACCTTGATTAGCATTCCCCGGGGTATGGGGTATCAGCAGCTGGAACGGATCTCCCGGATCCTGACGGCCCGGCTGCAAGGCTGCGCATTGCAGGATGTGAGTACGGTAAGCATACCGGAATTGCAGGCGGATCTGGAAAGCCAGCGGGCTTTCCTCAACGAGACCATGGCTGCTTTACACCGCACCTTGGATGCGGGGCCCGGCGGGGTCCAGCTGGCCGGGGCTACCAATATCCTAAACTACCCGGAATACAGCGATATGGCAAAGGCCAAGAACTTCTTGGCTACCATAGAAGCCAAGGATGTCCTCTATAAGATCCTTTCCGAAGCGGCGGACGTGGAGTTTTCCATTAAGATCGGCCGGGAAAACCAGGATAAGGATATGCAGGACTGTTCCGTAGTCACTGCCACCTATAAAGTAGGGGGCGCTGCAGTAGGGACGTTGGGGGTGATTGGCCCGGTGCGGATGGATTACGCCAGGGTACTGGCGTTGATGCGGCACATCGGCAGAAGCATGAGCGATGTGCTCACCAATATGATGGAGGAGGAGCGATAAGCTTTGAGCAAACAGGAAAAAGAGGCGGGGAAGGCCCCGGCCCAACAAGATAAGGAAAAGGAAGCCGGGAAGATCCCGGCCAACGAACCAGAAGCCCAACAGCCCCAGCAGGAGACATTGCCCCAGGAAGAAAAGCCCGGGGAAGAGGGAAGCCTACCGGAGGTGATCCAGCTGAAGCGGGAGGAATTCCTGGAGGTGAAGAATCACATCGCCGGCCTGGAAAAGGAACGGGATGAGATGAAGGCATTGGCCCAGCGGGTCCAGGCGGATTTTGATAACTTCCGCCGCCGCAACGCCACCGTAATGACGGATTGCCGGGAGGAGGGCCTAAGGAGTTGCATCAAGGAGCTGCTGCCCGTATTGGACAATTTCGATCGGGCCATGGAAAGCGCCAAGGGCGTACAGAACGATTGGCTGGAAGGCGTGCGGCTGGTACAGCGGCAGCTGATGGAGACCCTGGGCAAATGCGGGCTCAAGGAGATCCCCGCAGAGGGGATGTTTGACCCCAACCTTCACGAGGCCGTGATGCAGGAAGCCGCCGAGGGGGCGGAATCCGGCGCCATCCTGGCGGTGTTCCAGAAGGGCTATCAGGTAAACGACCGGATCATTCGCCATAGTATGGTGAAGGTCGCGCAATAAATAATAATAAAATAAGATTGAAAAGTTTTAGGAGGATATAGATCATGTCTAAGATCATCGGTATTGACTTGGGAACCACGAACTCTTGCGTAGCCGTATTGGAAGGCGGCGAACCCGTTGTCATCCCTAATGCGGAAGGCGCGCGTACCACCCCTTCTGTGGTGGCGTTTAAGGATAATGAACGTATGGTGGGCCAGGTGGCAAAGCGCCAGGCCATCACCAACCCGGATAAGACCATCAGCTCCATCAAGCGGGAGATGGGCTCCAGCTATAAGAAGAACATCGACGGCAAGGATTATACGCCCCAGGAGATCAGCGCCATGATCCTGCAAAAGCTCAAGCATGACGCGGAAGCCTATCTGGGCGAGACTGTGACCCAGGCGGTCATTACGGTGCCCGCTTACTTTAGCGACAGCCAGCGGCAGGCCACCAAGGACGCAGGCCGGATCGCGGGCCTGGAGGTGCTGCGGATCATCAACGAGCCTACGGCGGCAGCCCTTGCCTACGGCATGGATAAGGAAAACAACCAAAAGATCCTGGTTTACGACCTGGGCGGCGGTACCTTCGATGTGTCCATCCTGGAGATCGGCGACGGCGTATTCGAAGTGCTGGCCACCAACGGCAACAACCGGCTGGGCGGCGACGACTTCGACCAGCGGCTGATGGACTACATCGTAGCGGAATTCAAGAAGGACAGCGGCATCGACCTTTCCAAGGACCGGATGGCCCTGCAGCGGCTGAAGGAAGCGGCGGAAAAGGCGAAGATCGAGCTTTCTTCCATGGCCCAGACCAATGTAAACCTGCCCTTTATCACCGCGGACGCTTCCGGCCCCAAGCATTTGGATATCACCATCAGCCGGGCCAAGTTCAACGAGCTGATCTCCGACCTGATCGATAAGACCCGGGATTGCATGAACATCGCCATGAAGGATGCGGGCCTGTCCAACGATCAGATCGACAAGGTGATCCTGGTGGGCGGCTCCACCCGTGTGCCCGCCGTGCAGGAGCTGGTGAAGAAGGTCACCGGCAAGGAGCCCTTCAAGGGCATCAACCCGGACGAGTGCGTGGCCATTGGCGCTGCCATCCAGGGCGGCGTGCTGGGCGGCGAAGTGAAGGACGTATTGCTGCTGGATGTAACGCCGCTGTCCCTGGGCATTGAGACCGTGGGCGGCGTGTTCACCCGGTTGATCGACCGGAATACCACCATCCCCACCAAGAAGAGCCAGATCTTCTCCACCGCCGCCGACGGGCAGACCAGCGTAGAGGTCCATGTGCTCCAGGGCGAGCGTGAGCTGGCCCAGTACAATAAGACCCTGGGCCGGTTCCAGCTGGCGGGCATCGCGCCGGCGCCTCGGGGCGTGCCCCAGATCGAGGTCAGCTTCGACATCGACGCCAACGGCATCGTCCATGTATCCGCCAAGGATCTGGGCACCGGCAACGAGCAGAAGGTCACCATCACCGCTTCCACCAACCTGAGCGAGGATGAAATCAACAAGGCGGTGCAGGATGCGGAGAAGTTCGCAGCCGAGGATAAGGCCCGCAAGGAGGAGGTAGAGGTGCGCAACCATGCGGACAGCATGGTGTATTCCACCGAAAAGACCCTCAAGGAGCTGGGCGATAAGATCAGCGCCGAGGATAAGGCGAAGATCGAAGCCGAGGTTGCCAACGTGAAGAAGGCCCTGGAGGGCACGGACAACGCGGCCATTAAGGCGGCCAGCGAGAAGCTCACGGAGGTATCCTACGAGGCCTTCGGCAAGATCTACCAGCAGCAGGCCCAGGAGGCGGCCCAGCAACAGCAGCAGGCCGGCTCGCAGGCAGGCGGCAGCAGCGCGCCCCATGACGACAACGTGGTAGACGCGGACTACGAAGTGGTAGACGACAATAAATAATTTGAAATGGCCCTGGAAAAACGGTGTAAAGCCGTGCTCCCAGGAGCCATCTAGGGGAATGCAAAGGCTGCTGCAAATGCGTCTTGCAGCCGGATGCGTGAGAAGAATAGAAAACCATCCTTCGGGGCCGCCCCCATTTTGGAGCAGCCCCGAAATGGCGTAGATAGGAGCGTTGGGAATTTGGCAAAAGCGGATTATTATGAAATATTGGGCGTAAACCGGGACGCTTCCGATGCGGACATCAAAAGCGCCTTCCGAAAGCTGGCCAAGCAATATCATCCAGATCTGCATCCAAACGACAAAGAGGCGGAGAAGAAATTCAAGGACATCAACGAAGCCTATGAGGTGCTGTCCGATGAAAAGAAGCGGGCCCAGTATGACCAGTTTGGCCATGCGGCCTTTGATCCGTCCGCCGCGTCCGGCGGCAGCTATGGGGGCGGCTTTGGGTTTGAAGATATTTTTTCCGCCTTCACAGGCGGCGGGTTTGGCGGGTTCGGCGGGTTTTCCCAAAACCGGAACGGCCCTGTACAAGGCCGGGATCTTCGCTATAACCTGACCATCACCTTTGAGGAGTCCGCCTTTGGGGTTAAGAAGGAGATCCTGATCCCTCGGGAGGAAAATTGTAAGACCTGCGGCGGCACCGGCGCCAAGCCCGGCACCACCCCGGTAACCTGTACCACTTGCGGCGGCACCGGCCAGGTGCGGGTGCAGCAGAACACCATGTTCGGCTCCTTTGCCACGGTGCGCACTTGCGACGCCTGTAACGGCACCGGCAAGATCGTAAAGGAAGCATGCCCGGATTGCCGGGGTAGAGGCCGGGTAAACAAGTCCAAGCGGATCGTGGTGAACGTGCCGGCAGGCATCGATAACGGCCAGACCCTGAATATGCGGGGGGAAGGCGAAGCAGGGCTTCGGGGCGGTCCGGCAGGGGATCTATATATCACCATCACCGTCAAGCCCCATAAGCTGTTTACCCGCAGGGGCACGGACCTGTATCTGGATATGAACATCCCCATGACCGTGGCCACCCTAGGCGGGGAGATCCAGGTACCCACCCTGCGAGGCACGGTGAAATATACCGTGCCGGAGGGGACCCAGCCCGGCACCACCTTCCGGTTGAAGGAACAGGGGATGCCGCGGCTCAATTCCAATACCAAAGGGGACCTGCTGGTGCGTACCAATGTGAGCATCCCAAAACGGTTGTCGGATGAACAGCGGGACCTGATGAAGCGGTTGGCGGTTTCTTTGGGAGACAAGATATCGGACGCCAGGCCGGCTAAAAAGAATATCTTCTCCAAGATCAAGGACGCCATGGATTGATGCGAAAAGGAGGTAAGCCTTGACCACAAAACAATGCAAGGGGATCGGGTTGCTCCTGCTCGGCATTCTATTTTGCCTGGTGGAATCCGGACCGACCCATTGGCGGCTGTTGGACTTTTTGCCCTTGACCCTGTGCGGCTTAGCCCTGGGGATCGTGGGGATCATATGGATTTGGCAGGAAAAGTAGCCAAAGCATGTTATGAACAAATAAACAAAGCCGCTTCCATCGGCAAGCCTACCGTTGGAAGCGGCCATTTTTTTATGGGGGGAACCAGGATCAGCCGGCCGGCCAGGCGAATTCCCTGCCGCCCATCAGGTGCATGTGCAGATGCTGCACGCTCTGGCCGCCGTCCTTGCCGGTGTTGATCACCAGCCGGAAGCCGGTTTCCGCCACCCCCAGCTGCCGGGCGATCTTCTGGGCGGCAGCCGCCATGGCGGGCAGGGGGCTGTCCCCGCCACAGGGGACGGCAAGAATGCTGTCGTAATGGGCCTTGGGGATGATCAGCACGTGGACCGGGGCCTGGGGATCCAGGTCGTAAAAGGCCAGCACTTGGTCGTCCTCATATACCTTGTTGGAAGGGATCTCGCCGTTGGCGATTTTGCAGAAAATGCAGTTTTCCATGGATAAACCTCCTCATGCAATTGCTGGGCGGGACGTTCCCGCCTATTCTATAAGCCGGCCGGTCAAACGGCCGGTTTCCGCCTGCTGTATCTGTACCTGCGCCAATTGCCCCAATACCTGTTTGCCGCCGGGGACCCAAACCCGCACATAGGTGTCGGTATAGCCTTCCACACCGCCGTGTTTCTCTTCTTCAAACAGAACGGCCTGGCAGGTGCCCACCTGCTGGGCCAGATATTCCGCTTCCAGGCGATCCGCCAACTGGGCTAGGATGTGGGCCCGTTGGGATTTTACCGCCTTGGAAAGCTGGCCTGGCATACGGGCGGCCGGGGTGCCGGAACGGGGAGAATAGGGGAACACATGGACACGGCATAGCTTGACCTGCTCCACAAAATCCAGCGTCTGTTGAAATTCCGCTTCCGTTTCCCCGGGGAAGCCCACGATCACGTCGGTGGTGATGGCGCAGCCGGGCATGGCGGCCCGCAGCCGGGCAACCCATTGGGCGTATTCGTCCGGGGTATAGCGCCGGGCCATACGCCGTAAAACGGTGGCGCTGCCGCTTTGCAGGGAGAGATGAAATTGACGGCAAATTTTTGGATTCTCTGCCAGCGCCTGTACAAACGCATCGGAAAGAAGCTGAGGCTCCAGGGAACCAAGACGGATCCGCTGGATCCCCGGGATATCTTGGCCCTGCCGGATGGCGTCCAGCAGGTTGGTGCCGTCCCCCAGATCCTTACCATAGCTCATCAGGTGAATGCCGGTCAACACCACCTCGGAATAGCCGTTTTCCCCCAGCCGGGCCAGCTGGCTATGGATGTCCGAAAGGGGGCGGGAACGCAGAGGCCCCCGGGCATAGGGGATGACGCAATAGGTGCAATACCGGTCGCAGCCCTCCTGGATCTTTAGCTGGGCCCGGGTACGGCTTTCCTGGACGGCCTGGAGGTTTTCAAAGGCCGTGGCCTTTTCCAGGTCCGCCACCGCGCACAGGAAGGGCTGGGCAGGGGATAGGCTTTCCACCAGCTCCACCACCCGAAGCCGGTCCTGGGAACCCAGGATCAGGCTGACCCCGGGGAGCTTTCCGATCTCCTCCGGGGCGCGCTGGGCATAGCAGCCCGCTACGATGATCTTTGCGTCGGGGTTTTTATGATGGGCCCTGGAGATCATCTGCCGGGATTTTTGATCCCCGGTGGCGGTGACGGTGCAGGTGTTGATTAGATACACGTCCGCCGCCTGGTCAAAATCCACGGTCTCATAGCCCGCCTGGGTAAAAAGCTCCCGCATGGCCTCCGTATCGAATTGATTCACCTTGCAGCCCAGGGTAAAAAACGCAGCCCGCTTCCCCATCACATATCCCCCAATTCATATAGGATCATGGCCAAAGCCGCCATGCCTGCGGTTTCCGTCCGCAGGATCCGGGGGCCCAGGCTCAGGCAATGGCCTCCGGCGGCGGTCAGGGCAGCCACCTCGCTCCGCTCCAGCCCACCCTCCGGGCCCACCACCAGGCCGATGTCCAGGGCGTCGCCGTGGCTCTGGAGGACGGCCTTCAGGGATACGGCTTCCTCTTCCTCGTCGGCGATCAGCAATAGGTCATGCCGGGCCAGGACGGCGTCGGAAAAGGCGGCCAGGGGGCGCACCTGGGGCACCATGCCCCGGCGGGCCTGCTTGGCCGCTTCATAGGCGACCCGCTGGTAGCGGACCCGCTTCTTTTCAAATTCCTTTGGGGTGAGCTTGACCACGCTGCGCTGGGCCAGGACCGGCACCAGGGAATACAGGCCCAGTTCCACGGATTTTTGCAGGATCAGCTCCATTTTGCCCGCCTTGGGCAACCCCTGGTACAGGGTGACCCGATGGCGCGGCTCCCCCCGGGAGGGCCGAGAGGAAAGCACATCCAGCAGGATTTCCTCCTTGCCCAGGGAGCGGAGCCGGGCTTCATAGTCCGTGCCGGCCCCATCGCACAGGGTGACCAGCTCCCCGGCTCGCAGCCGAAGGACCCGGGCCATGTGGGCCACATCCTCGCCGGTTATCCGGGCGGTCGCACCTTGGAGCTGATGGGGGTCTAGGAAAAACCGATGCATACCCTATGCCCTCTTGGCCAATATGGCCCGCCAGTCCTCTCCCTCCAGGACGGAGAGCACCTGGAACGGCTGGGCCTTTAGGGCCTGCAAAACATCCTGGAGCCGGTCCTGGATGATGCCGCTCATGATGAACAGGCCGCCCGGCTTGAGGAAGCGGGGCGCAACCGGACAAAGGCCGATGATCACATCCGCCACGATGTTGGCCACCACGATGTCGTAGGTGGACTGGGCCAGCCGGTCCACCAGGCCGGCGTCGGTCAACACATCCCCGCACAAGACCGTATACCGATCCCCTTGCACGCCGTTAAGGGCGGCGTTTTCCCCGGCAATCCGCTCGGCCACCGGGTCAATGTCCACGCCGATGGCATGGGCGGCTCCCAACAGGACGCCGGCGATAGAAAGGATGCCGCTGCCGCAGCCTAGGTCCAGCAGGGTATCCCCCGGGCGCACGTGGGCTTCCAGCAGCTCCAGGCACATCCGGGTGGTGTGATGGCTGCCGGTACCAAAGGCCATGCCCGGATCCAGGGACAACAGCACCCGTTGGCCGGGGTCGGCCTTTTCCCAGCTTGGGCACACCAGCAGCCGTTCGCCAATGGGCAGGGGCTTATAATAGGCTTTCCAGTTGTTGGCCCAGTCCTCCTCGTCGGTGACCTCGGCCACCACCCGGAGGCTGCCAAGATCCAGCCCCACGTCCATGGCCTGCAATTCCGCAAAGGACTGGCGGATCTGCTCCACCAGCCTGGCATTGTCCGCCACATTGCCCACATAGGCCGTTACGCAGGGGCCGGCGCCCTGGGTCAGCTCGTCCAGGTCGGCAAAATCCCAATATTTTGCGGTCTCCTGCAAAAAGGCGTCGATGGCCTCCCGGCTTTCCTGGATCTGTACTTGGTCGATCCCCAGGGTGGACAGCCGGCCGCAGACCGGCTCAATGCCCTCTTGGGTGGTGAATACGGTGATCTGGGTCCATTTCATAATTCGTAGGGTTCCTTTTCTTCAAATTGGGAAGGGCTACGCCTTCTCATATCCAGCTTCTATCTTAAAGCATTTTTTTCCCCGGGGCAAGCCTTTGGCGTTTGAAGGGGGAAAGCGCAGAGAAAAACAGGCGTCCAACCGCTGGTTGGGCGCACAACCAGCGGTAGAATCCAAGGATCGACCAATAGGCCATGGAAATTTCGGCCCAAATGTGGCAGAATGGATGCAGAAAATCCGCGACGGCCGGCGCAGAAAAAAAGGAGAAAGAAGAACATGGAACAAAATCGGGAGACCTTGGGCAAGCGCATCATGGCCCTGCGCAAGGCAAAGGGCTGGACCCAGGAGCAGCTGGCAGCCCAGCTGGGCATATCCGCACAGGCGGTGAGCAAATGGGAAAACGACGTATCCTGCCCGGATATCTCCACCTTGCCCGCCCTGGCGGCCCTGCTGGGGGTGCGGGTGGATACCCTGCTGGGCGTGCCGGCTGCCGGTGGAGAAGCAGCCGACTTTTCCCAGGAAGCGGGCCGGCAAACGGCAGACGATGCGTCCCAAGCCCCTTTGCCCGCGCCGCGGGTGGATTGGGGCGGGGTGGCCTTTGCCATTGCCCTGATCCTTTTGGGGCTGTCCTTCATATTAAATAAACAGCTGGGCCTTTCCCCGGACATTTGGGGCCTGGTATGGCCCAGCGTGGTGCTGGGGCTGGGGATACTGTGGTTTTTGCGGCAGCTTGCCCCCTTTGGCCTGGGGGTGGCCTTTATCGGGTTCTATTATCTGCTGCAAAACCTGGGGGACCCGCTGCCCTTCGCCCTGACCTGGGACCTGATTTGGCCCATGATCCTGATCCTGCTTGGGGTGGATATCCTGCTGAACCTGCTGGGTGTCAAACGGCATGTGGGCAACCGGTTCCAGGGACGGCATTGGGAACATTGGCAACAGGGGGCAGCGGGCTTTGTTGAGGAAAAGGAAATCATCCAGCTGCAAGCGGTATTCACCGAGGACAACCGGCAAATCAAGACGCCTTGCTTGCGGGGCGGGAAGGTGCGGCTGGTATTCGGCGCAGGCAAGCTGGATCTTACCCAGGTGCAGGCCCTAGGCGACCGGGGGGCGGCAGTGCTGAACCTGGAGGTGGTATTCGGCGGCTATACCCTGTTCCTCCCCAGGCATTTCCGGGTGGATAACCAGGTCACCGCCGTATTCGGCGGCTCCACCATCAACGGTAGCCCTTGGGAGCCCACCGCCACATTGACCTTGACCGGCAAGGTGATCTTCGGCGGGCTGGATATCCGGTATGTGGGGTGACGGCGGGGTTTTTTGCAGGTTTTAGTTGACTTCCCGTGCCCGTTCCAGTATAATGAAACATGTTTGATTTCGACCTTGCCGGTGGCACAGCCGCTATGCTGCAACGGAGAGGGGAGGGGAAAGATTTGGAAATTCGCGTAGGTGAAAACGAGTCTCTGGAAAGTGCTCTCAAACGGTTTAAGCGTAAGTGCGCCCGCAGCGGCGTCTTGGCCGAAGTTCGTCGCCGTGAACATTACGAGAAGCCCAGCGTAAAGCGTAAGAAAAAGGCCGAAGCAGCCCGGAAGCGCAAGTATTAAGCTTCCAAAGCCATCTACTGTTACCAATAACTACGATATTCGGGATATGCATTCCGTCCTTCCCGGATAAGCGGCAGCCCCCTCAGGAAAATCAAACGATGCGTTGCATCCTAGCCCGCCCATTCGGCGGGCTTTTGCTTTGCCGGAAGGAACGGGTATGCTAAGGGGCGCCGCGGCATACACTGTCAAGGGGGTGAAGCGAATGTCCATCATCGGCTTTTGCGAGCTAAAGCGCAAGGAGGTGATCAACGTGCGGGACGGCGCCAGGCTGGGCTGCGTGTGCGACCTGGAGATCGAATGCGAATCCGGGCTGGTCAAGTCCCTGGTGGTGCCGGGGCCGCCGCATTTTTTCGGCCTGCTGAAAAACGACGAGGAGCTGGTCATCCCCTTTTCCCGCATCTCCAAGATCGGCGGGGACGTTATTTTGGTGGATCTGGTGCTTTGACGGGGAAGATGTGAAAAAAATGCCGGGGAATGTGGCGGAAATCCGGGCGGTATGGTATGATATTCCATATCAAACAGGGAGGCCAAGCCATGAAGTGTCGGTATTGCCTGAGTACGGAAAGCAAAGTGGTGGATTCCAGGCCCACGGAGGATGGCACCGCCATACGCCGCAGGCGGGAGTGCATCAATTGCGGCAAGCGCTTCACCACCTATGAAAAAATCGAAGAAGTCCCCATTATGGTCATCAAAAAGGACGGCAGCCGGGAGCCCTTCGATAGCAAGAAGATCCTGGCGGGGGTGCGCAAGGCCTGCGAAAAGCGGCCCGTATCCACCGGGGATATGGAACGGTTGGTGGATGATGTGGAGCGGGAAGTATTCAATTCCCTGGAGCAGGAGGTGCCCACCAATACCGTAGGCGAAATGGTGATGCGCCGGCTCAAAGAACTGGACGAAGTGGCCTATGTGCGCTTTGCCTCGGTATACCGGCAATTCAAGGACATCAGCACCTTCATGGAAGAACTCAAGCGGTTATTGGATGAAAAATAGTATGCAAGAAACCTATTTAGCAAAGGCCGGGCGGTTCAAGCACGGCTTTCTTTACGAAAAAAGCCAGGGCGTGGGCTGGTACCGGGCGGCGTCCTTGCAGACGCCCGGGCTGCGCCATGGGTTTTCCACCCGGGAAGGCGGGGTAACGGCCGGGCGCAAGGCTTCCCTGAACCTGCATTGGGACAAGGATGGCTGCGAAGGGGACGTATTGGAAAACTACCAGCGGTTTGCCCGGGGCGCCGGCATCGCCTATGAGGATATGGTCATCGTCAACCACGCCCACGGCGCCAATGTGATCCAGGTGGACAGGCTGAGCCGGGGCCGGGGCTTTACGCAGCCGCCCCTACCCTTTTGCGACGGCCTGATCACCAACGACCCGGCGGTGGCGGTGGTGACCTCCCACGCGGATTGCGGGGCCTTTTTCCTGTACGATCCGGAAAACCGGGCTGTGGGCATGGCCCACGCGGGGTGGAAGGGCACCCTGCTGAAAATCGGCCTGGTGATGGCGGAGGCCATGGGCCGGGCCTATGGCACCAGGCCGGAAAACTTGATCGCCGTGGCGGGGCCTTGTATCTGCCCCAAATGCTTTGAGGTGGACGAGGTGTTGGGGGAGGAATTCGCCAAGGCCTTTGACCCGGCTGTAATGCGGCCGGGCCGGCCGGGCAAGGCTTATGTGGATCTGCCCTTATGCGCCGGGCTGCAATTTTTACAGGCGGGCATCCTGCCGGAACACATTACCCTGATGGACGCCTGTACCTATGAGGACCCAGAACGATTCTATTCCCACCGCCGGGATAAGGGAGGAACCGGCTCCATGGCAGCGTATATGCAGCTGCAATAGCTTTTCCATTCATTGCCGGGAATGCCGGCGTACCTGCCGGGGCAAGGTAGGGGTAATCCCCATGGAAGAAGGTTTGTCTATGCAACTTTCCACCGCATTGCTCCTGTGCATCATAATCCTGGGCCTGACAGGGGGGCTTGCCCCGCTGCAGGCCCTGTTTCGCATCCGGCCCTTTCATGCCGTCTACTTTGCGGTATGTATGCTGGCCTTTTCCTCTTTTGTGTTTGCCCCTGTTGCCCAATTGCGCTTTTCCTTACAAATCGTTATGCTCCCAATTTCCCTGGCTCTGTGGGCCTGGCATGAGCGGCCAAACCCAGGCGCGCCTGCGGCGCTGCTGTTTTTTTCCCTGGCAGCCTTTTTCGCGGGGCGCACGGAGCTCCTGGCAGGTACCCAAAACGGCCTGCTCACCGGCTGCATCGCCGGGGCTGCCGCCACGATGCTGGTGGACACTCCGCGTACCGCCCTGGCGGTGGTTTGCCTGGTGCCGGTGGTATGCGCCCTGGGGGAGGGCTGCGTCAACCTGGTGACCGGCAGCTACGGGGTGCTGGACCTTGCCAGCGCCGCCCTGGCGGACGCCCAGATGAGCGGCCTTTGCTTTGGCGCTATCCTCTTATGCCTATATCAGGTTGCCCAGGAACAAAAACGGTCTGCGGAATGACCTTTCTCAGCCTAGGGATTGTTTAATTTAAAATCGTTTGTTAAAGCCCTTGCGTCTAGCGAAACAGCGGACGCAAGGGCTTTTTGCTTATGGGGAAAGGGATCGGCCAGGGGCAGGGAATAATGCCCGGCGCTTGCACATACACATATACCAGCAAAAGGGGGACAGGCCGCGATGGAAACATGGGAAACGCAGGTATTGCCCCTGCTCCCGCCTGATCTTGCCCGGGAGCTTCGGGCGGGGGAGCTGGCGGGGGCGGAGGAGATACGGATCCGGGTGAACCGGCCGGCCCAGGTGCTGGGCAAGCATCCGCGCCTGCTTGGATGGACGCCGGATCCACAGATGTGCCAGGCGGTGCTGCTGCGGCTGTGCAGGCAATCCATCTACGCCTATGGGCCGGAGCTGGCAGCCTGCTATATGACCCTGCCGGGCGGGGTGCGGGTAGGCCTGGCGGGCCGCATGGCGGGGGCGGGTGAGGAGGCCCGGCTGGTTACGGCTACGGGCTTCAACATCCGGCTGGCCCGGGCCATCCCGGGTTGCGCGGACCCGCTGATGGGGCTATTGCTGGGCCCTGCGGGCCTTCGGAGCACCCTGCTGCTTTCCGCGCCGGGGGCGGGCAAAACCACTATGCTGCGGGATGCGGCAAGGCAGCTGTCCCTGCGGGGGATGAAGGTATGCCTTGCGGACGAACGCAGGGAGCTGGCCGGGTGCGACGACGGGGTGCCTACGTTGGATGTGGGGCCCTGCACGGATGTGTTGGAGGGCTGCAAAAAGGCCCGGGCCATGTCCCTGCTGGTGCGGGGCATGGGGCCGGAGGTGCTGGTCACGGACGAATTGGCGGGCCAGGGCGACGCGGAAGCGGTGATGGAGGCGGCAGGGTGCGGGGTACGGATCCTTGCCAGCGCCCACGGGGACGGCTGGGAGGACCTTAAGCGGCGCAAAAGCCTGTTTCCGCTCATCCAAACCGGGTGCTTCACCCAGGTGATCCTGCTGCGCCGGCAGGCGGGCCATCCGCCCCGGCTGGAGACGGTATATCGGGCAAAGGAGGAACCATGCGGTTGATGGCAGCCCTTGCGGCGTTGGGGCTGGGCATGTTCGTCGGGTACGCCAAAGGCTACAGGGTGCAGGCAAGAGCCCAGGCACTTAGCGGTTTTTTGGAGGAACTGCCCAGGCTGCTTTTGCAGATGGAATATAAGACCCTGCCTCTTGCCCAGCTGGTCCGGGCCCTGGGGCGGGCGGAGGGCATATTGGGGGCATTCTGGACGGCCTTTGGGGCGGCGCTGCCGGAACGGGGGATCGAGGGGGCTTGGAACCAAGCCCTGGAGGAAGCGGCGCCCTATGGCCTTTTGGAAGGGGATGTGGCCATTTTGCAGGGGATGGGGCCCATGCTTGCCTATCCGGAGGCAGAGGGGCGCAAGCGGTCCGCCCAAGGGCTGCTGGCGGAGCTTTCGGAACAGCGGGAAGCCTTGCGGCGGGAGCAGGAGAAGCGGGGCAACCTATATGGCACGCTGGGCCTGCTCATGGGGCTGGCGCTGGCCATATTGATCCTATAGCTACGAAAGGAAAGAAAGATGGGGATCGAAATCGTATTGAAGATCGCGGGCATCGGGATGCTGGTGGCGGTGAGTTGCCAGCTGCTCAAGCAAACGGGCCGGGACGATATCGCCATGCTGGCCGCCCTGATGGGGCTGGTGATCGTATTGGGAATGGTTCTGGGGGAGATCGGCTCGCTGTTTGAGGAAGTGAAGCGGATCTTCGGGCTGTATTGACCATGACGGTATTCAAGCTGGCAGGGCTTGCGTTGATCGCCCTTTGCGGGGCGGTGCTGCTGCGGGCCTACAAGCCGGAGATGGGCTTGCAATTGAGCATTGCCGCCTGCTTTTTGCTGCTCAGCTACGCCCTTACGGACATCGCCGCCATACGCCAGGCGGTGGAAGGGGTGACCAGCCGGTTCGGCTTGGGGGTGGAGCAGCTCAAGCTGGCGTTCAAGGTGCTGGGGATCGCCTATGTGGCCCAGTTTGCCGCGGAGGCCTGTAGGGACGCAGGGGAGAGCGCCATCGCCTCTAAGGTGGAATTGGCGGGCCGGGTGATGATCGTGGCGGCGGCGCTGCCGGCGCTGTTGGCGGTGCTGGAGCTGCTGCGGGGCCTGCTGGAGGGCGTATGAAAAAAGGCGTATGGCTGGTTTTGGCGTTGGCGCTGCTTTGGCCCTGCAAGGCCATGGCCCTGGAGGCGGAGCTGGAAAGCGTCCTGGACGCTACCCAGGCCCAATATGATCTGTCCGCCTGGGAGGAACGCTATGGCAGGCTGCCTGAACAGGTACAGGAATTGTGGGGACACGGGGATGTCAACAGCCTGATCGCCGGCTTTGCCCGGGGCGAGGGCGTGGAAGCAAAGGGCCTGTTGGAGGGGCTGTGGGAGACGGTAAAGGCCACCATCGCCCAGGGGCTTGGCTCCCTGGCCTCCATTTTGGGCATCGCCCTGCTGACCGGCCTGTTGGACGCCCTTCTGGGGGAAAAGCAAACCAATGTGAAGGAGATCGCCTCCTTCCTATGCTACGGCGTATGCGTTATGCTCCTTAGCGCCCTGTTGACCGATCAGCTGTCCATGACCGTAGGGGCTATCCAGGAGCTGTGCGGGCTGTTGGAGACGGTCTCCCCCCTGCTGGTCACCCTGCTGGCCGCCATTGGGGCCACGGCGTCGGCGGGGATGGTGCAGCCTATGTTCGTGCTGCTCAGCGGCACCGTAGCCAAGGTGGTCCAGGGGGTGTTGCTCCCCGGGGTCATGGGGGCGGGGGTATTGTATATTGTGGGGGCCTTGGCGGGCCGGGAACAGGTGAGCCACCTGGCGAATACCATCAAGTCCTTCGTCAAGTGGGCCATGGGAGGGATCACCACCATTTTCCTGGGGGCCATGGCCCTGGGGGGGATGAGCGCCGGCGGGGTGGACAGCATCAGCTTCCGCACCATGAAGTATACCCTGGATAAATCCCTGCCCCTGGTTGGCGGGGTGGTGGCGGGAAGCCTGGACAGCGTGCGGGGCTGTACCATCCTGATCAAGAACGCCGCAGGCATGGCGGGGGTGGTGATGGCCCTGGGTGTGGTGCTGATGCCCTTGCTCCAATTGATGGGCATGAGCCTTGCCTTTCAGTTGACCGGCGCCCTATGCGCCCAGGTGTCCGACAGCCGGATGCCCAAGATGTTGGCCGGGATGGCGGACATTTGCAGGTATATGTTTGCCTGTGCCGGCATGGTGGCCCTGATGTTCGTGCTGACCATGGGGCTGGTGGTGGCATTGGGCAGCGGAGGATAGGCGGATGGGCTGGCTATACGGGATTGTGCTCAAGGTAAGCGCAGCGGCGGTTTTGCGATGCATCCTGGGATTCCTGCTTCCGGCGGGTTCCCTGCAAAAAAGCGCGGGCCGCGGAATCGACCTGATTCTATTTTGGATGTTGGCGGAGGGGATCCTTTCCGCCTGGCAGGAGGCGCCATGAAGGAGTGGAAGGCTGTGACAGAACCCCTGGGCCGCTTGGCCGCCCGGATGAAACAGGATAAGCGAATCGAGCTGGCGGTCTATGTGCTGCTGGCCGCCCTGGGCATTTTGGTGTACACCGCGTCCTGCGGCAAGGAGCCGGAGGCGGCCGTTCAGACGAGCCTTGTGGAGGCCCCGGCGGAAACCGCTGTGGAGGAACGGCTGGAGGAGGTTCTATCCTGCATCCGGGGGGCGGGGAAGGTGCGGGTGATGATCACCTACGATACCGGCGCCCAGGTGGTGCCGGCCATGCGGACGGAGGTGCAGAGCAGCACCCAGGAAAGCGCGGGCTCAGATACGAGCAGCGTCCATGAGGACCGCACCGAGGTATCCGCGCCCGCCACCCTCAACGACGAGGCCCTGGTGCTGACGGAAAAGACGCCGGCCGTGCGGGGGGTGATCGTGATTGCGGAGGGAGCGGCGGACATTGCGGTGAAGCTGCGGCTGCAAAGCGCGGTGCAGACGGTGTTGGGGATCGACCCGGGGTGCATCGAGGTGTTTGAAATGAGCCGGCCGGCTTATGAAGAAGGAGGGGAAGGATGAAGATGAAAGAGAAGGGTTTTATCAGAAAATATGCGGTATTGCTGGTGGCGGGGGCCCTGCTGGTGGGGGCGGTGGTGTTGAATATCCGGCTCAACCGGCAGGCGGATCCCGTTGCGGAGGATGCGGAAGCCGCCTGGGATATGGAGCAAGCGGCGGCGGACGAAGCGGAGATGGAGCAGGCGGAAACGGATTATTTTGCCGCCTTCCGGGCAGAGCGGGACGCGGTAAGGGCGACGGAGATCGAATATTTGGACGAGGTGATCGCCGTATCCTACAGCGACGCCGAAACCCTGGCGGACGCCCAGGCCCAGAAGCTGGCCTTGGTGGAGAACATGGAGGCGGAATTCACCATCGAGAACCTGCTGCGGGCCAAAGGCTTTTCGGATGCGGCGGTCACCTTCCATAAGGGCTCGGTGAACGTGGTGGTGGATTGTCCGCAGCTGAGCAGCGAGCAGGTGGCCCAGATCCTGGATGTGGTGACCAGGGAAACCGGGGAAAGCGCGGATAATATCAAGATCCTGTCCGAAGCCCAGTAAAAGATGTACAAATTGAAAATAAAACGGGAACAAAGGCAATTGTGTTTGCAGGGCTGGGAAAATCTGATATAATATACGAAAGATCAACGCAAGGAGGCAATACCATGGCATCTGACAAGAGCATCAGCACCGATGTGACCGCCATCGAGGGCGGCAAGATTATATTTGCGCCGGACGTAATCGCAACCATTGCCAACCTGGCCGCCAGCGAAGTGGAAGGTGTTGAAAACCTAAGCGGCACGGTAGCCGAGAGCATCAGCGGAATGCTGGGCGGCAAAAAAAGCCTCACCAAGGGGATCCGGGTGGATTTCACCGAGGAAAATGTTACCATCGACATCAGCGTGGTGGTGAAATATGGCTTTAAGATCCACGAGGTATGCCAGAACATCCAGAAAAAGGTCAAGGCTACCATCGAAAACATGACGGGCCTCACCGTATCCACCATCAATGTGGCCGTCCAATCCATCAGCTTTGAGAAGCCGGAAAAGACCGCCACGGTTTCCGTGACGGAAAAGCCCGAGGCATAAGGCATAATGATTTTTTGCCCGGATGAATCACCCGCAGTATCTGGCGATCGGGTCTAGCCTGATCGCCCTTTGGCGTGTTGTTCCGGGCCGTTTCATGAACAGAAAGGACGTGTTCCCATGAAGCCAAGCTTTTTCCATCGATTCCTATTGGTTATTCTGACCTTGGTGGGCATGATTGCGGGCCTGCTGCTGGTGGTTATGGCAACGGGGCTGTATCCGCTGCATACCCTGTGGGCGGCAATCGACGCCTATCAGGCGCAGTTGGGCGCGATGAACTTTGCCCTGGTCATGGGCGGGGTCGGCTTGGTGGTGTTCCTGGTGTCCCTGGTGGTCCTGGCCGGGTTTACCCGGGGCCCCAAGGAGCCTGCGCAAGCGCCGGTCACCGCCGCCCTGGTGTCCGCCGGGGATTATGGCACCACCCAAATTTCCCTCTCCGCCATCGACGCCATGGTGCAGCGCCATTGTAAGGCAAACGTGAAGATTCGGGAGGTTACCAGCGTGATCTCCTTGCAGGAAGGCGGCGTCGGGATCCAGCTGAAACTATCCCTGCTCAACGACGCCAATATCCCGGAAACCACCGAAGCCCTTCGCACCTCCCTGCGGGAGAACATCGAAAGCCTAACCGGCATTCAGGTGCGGGATGTGAGCATTATGGTGGTCAATACCCCTGCCCAGCAGGGAAGCCAGAAATAAGCCGGAGGTAGGGTATGCATAAAAACGAACTCCTGGCATTTATCATGCAGCACAAGTGGCAGATCTTAGGCGCGCTGGGGGGGCTGTTGTTCTGTATCCTGGTGTTTGTGATCAACTTCTGGCGTACGCTGTTCCTGTTTGCGGTGGTGGCGGCCCTGTCGTTTATCGGCGCCCTGCTGGACGAAGGCGGCATCGAACGGGTACAGGAATTTTTCAGCCGGTTATTCAGAAAGAAATAAAGACGGAGAATAGAGACCATGAGCAGAAAGACAGCCCGCGAAGTGGCGATGAAGCTGGCCTTTGCAAGCCTGTTCGGGGGCGAGGATACCTATGAGGCGGTGCTGGACAAGTCCGGCATCCAGGAGACCCCCTCCCAAGAGGATCTGGCCTTTTCCCAGGCGGTGCTGGCGGGCATTGAAGCCAACAGCGCCCAGATCGACCAAATCATCGAGGAGCTGGCCGTAGGCTGGCGGATCGGCCGTATGCCCCGGGTGGACCTTTCCATCCTGCGGGTGGCCATCTACGAGATGCTGTACCGGAAGGATATCCCTTGCAGCGTCTCCATCAATGAGGCGGTGGAGCTGGCCAAAGCCTTTGGGGGCGAGCGATCCCCCGCATATATCAACGGAATGCTGGGTACGCTGGCCAAGCGCCTGGAAGGCGGGGAGGCCTCCTGATGGGCCTGTTTCTTGGAATCGATACAAGCTGCTATACCACTTCCGTGGCATGTGTGGATGAAAGGGGCATCGTCTATGAAAAACGGACGGTGCTTTCTGTCAAGTTGGGCCAAAGGGGCCTGCGGCAAAGCGAGGGCTTGTTCCAGCACGTGCGGAACCTGGAGAGCCTGCTGCCCGCCATGCTTTCCGCTCTGGACTGCAGCCGGATCCAGGGGATTGGCGTCAGCAGCCGGCCACGGCCCGAGGCAGATTCCTATATGCCGGTGTTTTTGGCGGGCCGCATGGCCGCCGCTTCCCTGGGGGCCGGGCTGGGTCTGACGCCCTATCATACCTCCCATCAGCAGGGGCATGTGCGGGCGGCGCTGCAGGGGAACGAAGCCCTGCTCCAGCAGCTGCCCATCCTGGGGATGCATATCTCTGGGGGCACCACGGAGATCTTTACCGTGGGGGAAGGGTTGTCCATCCGCCTGCTGGGGGGCACGGAGGACCTGCACGCGGGCCAGCTGGTGGACCGGCTGGGGGTAGCCATGGGGCTGCCCTTTCCCGCGGGGCCGCATTTGGAAGCGGCTGCCCGGGCGGCCGGGACCACCAACATCAAGCTACCGGCCAGCGTACGGGAGCTGCGGTGCTCCTTTTCCGGGGTGGAAACCGCAGCCAGGTCCCTATTGGGCAAGGCCCAGATGGGGGAACTGGCCCTGGCGGTATACGACTGCCTGGCCCGGACCTTTGCCAAGCTCATGGTCCAGGCCGGGGAAAAGACGGGGCTGAACCGGGTGCTGCTGGCGGGGGGCGTGGCCTCCAGCGGGCTGCTGCGGGAGATGCTGCAGGAGCGGCTGGAGAAAGCCAACATGCAGCTGTACTTTGGGGATCCATCCCTGAGTACGGACAACGCCGTGGGGGTGGCCCTGCTGACCCGGGACCGGCGTTTACAGGAGGCGAACGGATGGGACAGATCTTAGATGGAAAGGCCCTCGCACAGACCCTTTGCGAGGATATCAAAAAACGGGCGGACGCCCTGAAGGCCCAGGGGGTCGCCCCGAAGCTGGCGGTGATCCTGGTGGGGGAGGACCCGGCGTCCCAGCTGTACGTCCGCTCCAAGGGGAAGCGGGCGGCGGAATTGGGCATCCTTGCGGAGCAGTACACCTATCCTGCGACCCTTTCGGAGGCGGAGCTCCTGGACAGGATCCGGCAGCTTAACCAGGACGATACCGTCCACGGGATCCTGGTGCAGCTGCCCCTGCCCGGCCATCTGGATCCGGATCAGGTGATCGCCTGCATCGACCCCAACAAGGATGTGGATGGGTTCCATCCGCAAAACGCCGGCGCCCTGCTGAGCGGCCAGCCGGGCTTTGTGCCCTGCACCCCCAAGGGGATACTGGCGCTGGTGAAAAGCACGGGGCTTCCCATTCGCGGGAAGCGGTGCGTGGTGGTGGGCCGAAGCAACATCGTAGGCAAGCCCGCGGCCCTGCTGATGCTAAGGGAGGACGCCACGGTGACCATTTGCCATTCCCGGACAGAGGGGCTGGGCGCCATCACCCGGGAAGCGGATATCCTGATCGCCGCGGTGGGCAAGGCAGGATTGATCACGGCGGATATGATCAAGGAGGGCGCCATCGTCATCGACGTGGGCCAGGTGCGAATCCAGGGGAAATGGCAGGGGGATGTGGACTTTGGCCCGGCGCTGGAAAAGGCGGCGTATATCACCCCGGTCCCCGGGGGCGTGGGCCCCATGACCATCGCCATGCTGATGGACAATACGGTGGAATCCGCCCAAAGGGCGCTGCAAGGCCGCTCGTCATATGGAAGCAACTAACGGCTATATCCTGGGGGTATCCCAGCTAAACGAATACGTCAACAACCTGCTGCGCCGGGACGGCCTGTTACAGGGCTTGCAGGTCCGGGGGGAGATCAGCGGCTTTAAGCGGCATAGCTCCGGCCACCTGTATTTTTCCCTGAAGGACGAGGCCGCCTTGGTTCGGTGCGTCATGTTCCGGCAGTACGCCTTTTCCCTGTCCCCCCTGCCAAAGGACGGGGAAACGGTCACCGTAACGGGCAGCGTTTCCCTCTATGTGAAGGATGGGCAATATCAGCTGTATGTCACCAGGCTCCAGCGGGAGGGCCAGGGGAATCTATACGCACGGTTCCTGGCCAGCAAAGCGGCTTTGGAGGCGGAGGGCCTTTTCGATCCGGCCCATAAGAAGCCCATTCCCCGCTTGCCCCGCTGCGTAGGGGTGGTTACGTCCCCAACCGGGGCGGCCATCCAGGATATTTTCCAGATCACCCGGCGCAGGTTTCCGGGCATGGGCCTTTTACTCTACCCTGTCAAGGTGCAGGGGGAGGGCGCGGCCGAGCAGATCGCCAAGGCCATCCAATGGATGGACGCCCACAAGGCGGCGGACGTGCTGATCGTGGGCCGGGGCGGCGGCAGCTTGGAGGACCTGTGGGCCTTCAATGAGGAGTGCGTGGCCCGGGCCATCTATGCGTGCACCATCCCCATCGTGAGCGCGGTGGGCCATGAAACGGATGTTTCCATTGCGGATTTTGTGGCGGACCTGCGGGCGCCGACCCCCAGCGCGGCGGCGGAGCTGTGCGTGCCGGAGTACGACAGGCTGATGGGGGATATCGAAGGGACGGAACAGGCCCTGGGCCGGTTTTGCCGGGAACGGGTGGAGCGGCTACGAAAGGAGCTGGAGGCTTTGGGGCAGTCGGCCGCCTTTACCAGGCCGGGCCATTGCCTGGCCCTGTTGGAGAAGGAGCTGGCGCAGCAGGCGGACAGGATGCAAAATAGCCTGCGCCATAGCCTCGCCGGGGCCCAGGCCGGATTGGACGCCTGCAAAGCCAGGCTGGACGAGCTGGATCCTCGCAGGGTGCTGGGCCGGGGCTATGCCATGGTCCAGGTGGCGGGGGGATACGCGGGCAGCATCCGGGCGTTGCGGCCCGGCATGGAGGCCGGGCTCATCCTGGGGGATGGCCGGGCGGATATTTTGATTGAACAGGTGGAGGAGCAAAAGGCGTATGGCGGCCGCGAAGAAGAAGGAACTCACGTTTGAGCAGGCGAAGGAAAAGCTGGATGCCATTGTGGAAAAGCTGGGGGCGGGGAATTTGTCCCTGGACGAGATGGTAAAACTATATGAGGAAGGCATGATCCTTACGGATCATTGCCGCAAGCTGTTGGAAGGCTATGAAGGACGGCTGATGCAGGTAAACGCTAGGATGCAGATCGAGGAGATCCAGGAATGAGCTATCGGGAATCCGTGGAAAGATACCGGGCGCTAACGGCCCGCACGTTGGAAGAATATATGAACAATCCCTACATCCCAAAGGGCTTGCTAACGGCCATGTCCTACAGCCTGTACAATGGCGGCAAGCGGCTGCGGCCCTGCCTGACCCTGGCGGTATGCGAGATGCTGGGCGGGGATGTGGAGGACGCCCTGCCGGTTGCCTGCGCCCTGGAGATGATCCATACCTATTCCCTGATCCACGACGATTTGCCCGCCATGGACGATGATGATTTCCGCCGGGGCAAGCCCTCCAATCACAAGGTGTTTGGCGAGGGGATGGCCGTGCTGGCCGGGGACGGGCTGCTGTCCTATGCCTTTGAGGTGATGCTCAGCGCCTTGGCCCTCCACGGGGATAACCCGGGGTATTTGGAAGCGATCCGGTCCGTGGCGGGGGGCGCAGGGGTATGCGGCATGGTGGCAGGCCAGGCGGTGGATCTGGAATCCGAAGGGGATGAGACCGCCGGCGCGGACAGGCTGCAATACATCCACGCCAGAAAGACCGGGGCCATCATCAAGGCTGCGGCTTTGGCGGGCGCCCACATCGCCAATGCGGATGCCCGGCAGCTGCACGCCATCAGCGAGTTTGGGTCCCTGTACGGCCTCCTGTTCCAGATCACGGACGATATCCTGGACGTGGAGGGGGACTTTGCGGCTATGGGCAAGACCCTAGGCAAGGATCAGGAATCCCACAAGCTGACCTATGTGAACCTGTACGGCTTAAAGGCGGCCAAGCAGATGGCGGAGGAGACCGCCCAAAAGGCTAGAAGCGCGGTGGCTTGCTTCGGCTCCGGCGCAAACTATTTGACGGAGCTTGTGGATATTACCCTGGAACGAAAGCATTGACGGAGGGCTGGATAAACATGCAGGATACCCCGCTTCTGAACCGGCTGGGCTCCCTGGAGGATTACAAGCGGCTGCCCCAAAAGGATCTGGAGGAGCTGGCAAGGGAGATCCGTTTGTGCCTGGTGCAGGTCGTATCCCAAAATGGCGGGCATTTGGCCTCCAACCTGGGGGCTGTGGAGCTTACCATGGCGATGGATTGGGTATTTGACAGCCCAAGGGATAAGCTGCTATTCGACGTGGGGCATCAGGCGTATGTGCATAAGCTGCTCACAGGCCGCTACGGGGAATTTTCGACCCTACGGAAGGCCCATGGGTTATCGGGCTTCCCAAAGCGGGAGGAAAGCGTCCACGACGCCTTTAATACCGGCCATGCCAGCACCTCCATCTCCGCCGCCCTGGGTATGCTGCGGGCCATGCGGCTAAACGGGGATACCACCCATTGCGCGGTGGCTTTGATCGGGGATGGGGCTCTGGGGGGCGGTATGGCGTTTGAAGCACTAAACGACGGGGGACAAAGCGGCTTGCCCCTGATCGTGTTGCTCAACGACAACGGCATGTCCATCTCGAAAAACGTGGGGGCCATGGCCATGCACCTATGCAAGGTGCGCACCAGCAAGCGGTATAACGATTTAAAGCGCCGGGTGATCGATTACGTGGAAAAGCTGCCGAGGATCGGCCCGGGCTTATATGGGCGCATATCCCGGTTCAAGGAGCGGATCAAGTATTTTTTGCTGCCCAACGTGTTGTTTGAGGAGATGGGCTATACCTACCTTGGTCCCATCGACGGGCACGACCTATCGGCCCTGATTCGGGTGCTGGAAAAGGCCAAGGCACTGCGGCAGCCGGTGGTGATCCATACGGTCACCCAGAAGGGAAAGGGCTACGGCCTAGCTGAATCCAGCCCGGACAAATTCCACGGCATCGGCGCCTTTGACCCACAGACCGGTTACATCCGGGGCAAGGCGGCCTGCACCAACTCGGACGTGCTGGGCATGACCCTATGCGACCTGGCGGAACGGGATAAACGCATTGTGGCCATCACCGCCGCCATGCCGGATGGAACCGGGCTAACGGACTTTGCCCGGCGGTTTCCCCGGCGGTTTTTCGACGTGGGGATCGCGGAACAGCACGCGGTTACCCTGGCGGCAGGCATGGCTGCGGCGGGCCTGCGGCCGGTGGTGGCCATCTATTCCACCTTTTTGCAGCGGGCCTATGACCAGCTGCTCCATGACGTGGCCCTGCAGGGGCTGCCGGTGGTCTTTGCGGTGGACCGGGCGGGCCTGGTGGGGGAGGACGGGGAGACCCATCAGGGGGTCTATGACCTGGCCTATTTGCATACCATTCCCGAATTGGATATTTATGCGCCCTCCAGCCAGGAGGAGCTAGCCGCCCTGCTGCCCATGGCCTTGGCGGCGGGCCGGCCGGCAGCGGTGCGCTATCCCCGGGGGGCGCTGATGAACCGGCCGCTGGAAGGGCCGATGGAACGGGGAAAATGGAAGGTCATTCGCCCCCTCCGGCCCGTGACCCTGGTGGCGGAGGGCCCCATGGTAGAGCGGACGCTGCTGGCGGTAGAAGGCAGGGACGTGGGCGTGGTGGATGCGTGGTGCATTCGGCCTATGGATGGGGATACCATCGATGAAATCAAAGGCCGTTGCAAGCGGATTCTATGCCTGGAGGACGGGCTGCAAACGGGCGGCCTGGGCAGCCGGCTTTGCGAAGCCCTGAGCGGCACAGGGATCCAGGTGGCGCGCCTGGGCGTGGGAGAAGCGCCTGTGGCCCAGGGGACGGCAGCCCAGCAATATGCCTGGTGCGGCCTGGATGTGGAGAGCATCCGGCGGCGGCTGGAGAAGATGGAGGAAGGGCGATGAAGGGAGTCCGGGCGGACGTTCGTTTGGTGGAGCTGGGCCTTGCGCCCAGCCGGGAAAGGGCCCGGTCCCTGATTATGGCCGGGGTGGTTTTCTCGGACGGGAAGCGGGTGGAGAAGGCGGGGGAGACCCTTGGACCGGAACAGACGCTTACGGTCAAGGAGGACCCCATCCCCTTCGTCAGCCGGGGCGGGCTGAAGCTCGCCAAGGCCATGAAGGCCTTCGGCCTTTCCCTGGACGGGGCGATCGCAGCGGACGTGGGGGCTTCCACCGGCGGATTCACGGACTGCATGTTGCAAAACGGCGCGAAAAAGGTTTATGCCATCGACGTGGGCTACGGCCAGCTGGATTGGCGGCTGCGCAACGATGGGCGGGTGGTGGTCATGGAACGGATGAACGCCCGCAATATGGCCCCGGATTGGTTCGCGGAGCCCCTGGATTTTGCCGGCATGGACGTGAGCTTCATCTCCATCCGCCTGATCCTGCCGGCCCTGTTTTCCTGCCTACGGCCCGGGGCGCAGGCGGTCACGCTGGTGAAGCCCCAATTCGAGGCGGGCCGGGATAAGGTGGGGAAAAACGGCGTGGTGCGGGATCCAAAGACCCATCTTTGCGTTTTACAGGATGCGGTGCAGGGGGCCATGGCTGCGGGCTTTTCCGTATGCCAGGCGGACTTTTCCCCCATTACCGGGCCAAAGGGCAACATCGAGTTTTTGCTTCTGCTGGAAAAGGGCGGGGACGCCCCTTTGACAGGGGACGCCTTGGCGCAGCGGCTGCAAGAGGTGGTGGAGCAAAGCCATGGGGAATTGGAAGGAACGGGGGTTTTGGATAAAATCCCTTGAAAAAACGCATAAATACGCATATAATGAATAAACAAAGATCGTTGGGTAGTCATATGCATAGTTTGGGCATTTTTGCCAATCCGAATAACCCCAGCGCACTGGACGCAGTGCAAAATATTTTGCAAGCGGCAGAGCAGCTTTCCATGGCCTGCGCCCTGGACGACGCCCTGCGCAGCCTGCCCCAGTTTCAACGGGCCCCGGCCTTTTCCGCGGCCCGGCCCGAGGTGATCCTGGCCCTGGGGGGGGACGGTACCATTCTGCGGGCGGCTGCCCTGGCCGTACCTTTGGACGTGCCGGTCTTAGGCGTCAACTATGGCCGGGTGGGGTTTATGAGCGCCATCAGCCATCAGGAGATTCCGGCAGCCCTGGAAAAGCTGCAAAAGGGGCAATACGCGGTAGATGAGCGGATGCTGCTGTCCTGCTCGGTCAACGGTGAAGCGCCCCAGGATTGCATCAACGAGGCCCTGCTTTATAAGCAGCGGTTTTCCGGGGTGGCGGATATCCATGTGGCCATCGGCGGGCTGGACGCCGGCAGCGTATTTTGCGACGGCATTATCGTCAGCACGCCCAATGGTTCCACCGGCTATTCCATTTCCGCGGGGGGGCCGGTGGTGGCTCAGGGATTGGACGTGGCCATCATTACGCCCATATGCCCCCATACCCTTAGCTTCCGTCCCATTGTGGCGGATCCCGGCGAACCGCTGCGGCTGCGCATGGGCAGCGACGGATATCTGGCTTTGGACGGCATCTATACCCGGGATATCAACCAGCGGGACGAGATCACCATCCGTAAAAGCCCAAGGACGGTGAAATTCATCCAATTCCAGCAGCGGAACATTTACCAGCTCATCCATACCAAGCTGACCTAGCATCCGCACGTTCACCAAATACCAAGTGGGGGAGGTTTATTCACGTGAAGTCTGCGCGCCATGCCATCATTCTGGACATCATTGAGCATTACGACATCGATACCCAAGAGGAGCTTGCCGCCCGCCTGCGGGAACAGGGGGTGAAGGTGACCCAGGCCACCGTGTCCCGGGATATCAAGGAGCTGCGCCTGATCAAGGTGCTCTCCGATGATGGAAATTATAAATACGCTACCGTGGATAAGGCTGAGGCGGGGTTGAAGGATCGATTCATCAGCATTTTTGCCCATTCGGTGTTGTCCATGACCGCCACCGGGCATCTGGTGATCGTAAAGACCATCTCCGGTACGGCCGGCGCGGCCACAGAGGCCATCGATTCCCTGCGTTGGGATGAGATCGCCGGCACCATCGCCGGGGATAATACGATCTTTATCGCGGTGAAGGAGGGGGCGGACGCCAATGAGATGATCCGCCGGTTCCAAACCCTATTGAAGGTATAGAGGCATATGCTGCAACGGCTTTTCGTAAAAAACGTAGCCCTGATCGAGGAACTGGACGTGGATTTTACCGCGGGCTTCAACGTGCTTACAGGTGAGACCGGCGCGGGAAAATCCATCGTGATCGACGCGGTGAACCTGGTGCTGGGGGAGCGGGCCAGCCGGGAGCTGATCAAGCATGGGGCGGACAAGGCGCGGGTGGAAGCCATATTCGATATCAAGGGCCGGGACGGCCTTTTATCCGCTTTGGAGGATATGGGCCTTCCTTGCGAGGCGCCGGGAGAATTGCTGCTCTCCCGGGAGATGTCCATGGCGGGTAAAAACGTGTGCAGGGTGAACGGCGCCTTGGTGAACCTGGCCACCCTTAAGGAGATCACCGACCAGCTGGTGGACGTCCACGGCCAGCACGCTCATCAGTCCCTGCTCTCTAAAAACCGGCATATGGAATATCTGGATTCCTTCGCCCAGGAGGAGATCCGGCCCTGGAAGGAAGGGGTGGCGGCAGCAGCCCAGCGATATAAGCAGATCCAAGGGGAGCTGCTGGAGGGCTTTGGCTCTGAGGAGGAGCGGGCCAGGGAAATGGACATGCTGCGCTATCAGATTCAGGAGATCGAGAAGGCAGGTCTATATGCGGGGGAGGAAGAAGCCCTGTTGGCGGAGCGTAAGGTGCTGCAAAACGCCGCCCGGATCATGGAAGCCTTGGAGCAGGGCGGCGAAGCCCTGAGCGGCGAAGGGGATACGGCGGTAGCCCTGGTCAACGCCGCATGGCGGCAGATCCAGGGGATCGGGGAGCTTTCGGCGGAATATGGAGCGTTGGCCCAGCGGCTGGAGGAGGCGTATTATGCCCTGGAGGATATCAGCTACAGCCTGCGGGACCTGCAAGCCGGTTTTGAATACGACCCCCAGCGGGCAGAGCAGATCGAGGAGCGGCTGGCGCTGTACCATAACCTGAAGCGGAAATACGGCGAGGACTATGAAGCGATCATGGGTTACCTGGCAGCCAGCGCAGAGCGGTTGGAGAAGCTGGAAGGCTCGGAAGAGCGCCGGGCAAACCTGGAGCGGGAGCTTCAGCAGGCGGAGGAGGCATATAGGCAGCAGGCGGACGGGTTGACCCAGGCCCGCAGGGCGGCGGCAGCCGCCTTGGAAGCGGGCATGGTACAGGAGCTCAAGGAGCTGGGATTTGCCCATGGGGACTTTGCCGTGGCATTCCATCCGGTGGAGGGCATTTCCGCCCTTGGGGCGGAGCGGGCGGAATTCCTGCTCAGCGCCAACGCGGGAGAGCCGCTCAAGCCCCTGGAAAAGGTGGCCTCCGGCGGCGAAATCAGCCGGATCATGCTGGCCATGAAGGCCATGTTCGCCAAAGGCGATGCCATTGGGACCCTGATTTTCGATGAGATCGACACGGGGATCAGCGGCAGGATCGCCAGCGTGGTGGGGGAGAAGATGGTGCGCATCGCCCAGGACCATCAGGTGCTGTGCGTCACACATCTGCCGCAGATCGCCGCCATGGCGGACGCCCATTACCTGGTGGAAAAATCCGAAGACGCAGGCCATGCCCGCACGTCCTTGCGGCTTCTCACCCAGCAGGAACGCTATGCCCAGGTGGCGGCCATGATGAGCGGGACCGGACAAAGCGCCACGGCATTGGAGCACGCCAGGGAGCTGGTGGATGGCTGCGCAGCCGCTAAAGCGGGCGGCCGAAAGGGCGCATAGCTGCAAAAAGGAAAGAATATATTCCCACCGTATAGCCGAGACGGATGCCGAGGAAACTAACACTGCGGATGAAGGGGCGAAGCCCTGGAACCCCAGTGTTTTTTTTCGAGGTGACGTGCCATGAACAGAGGCAGGGGGAGCGCCGTTGTGCGCGGAATTGGTCTGCTGGTCTGCTTGCTGCTGATCAGCTTTAACTATGGGGAGCCGGCGCGGCTCGTCCGGGAGCTGCCGAGCCAGGCCTACATCGGATCGGACAGCGAAAGCCAGCTGGCTGGCATTGGCGCGCCCTTTTCCCTTCGGTATGGGCAAAACCAGCAGGCCGTATCCCAGGATCTATCCCAGACCCTTTCCCAGGACGCGGCTGCCGGGTATTCGGTGCAGGTGGACCTATTCGGCCTGATCCCCCTGAAAAAGATCAGCTTTTATACCCGGGATTCCATCTGGGTGATGCCGGGCGGCTATTCGGTAGGCGTCACCCTGTATACCAAGGGAGCGTTGGTGGTGGGGCTGGGGGAATTTGAGACCCTGGATGGAACCGCCGTATGCCCGGCCCAGGCGGCGGGGATCCGGGTGGGGGACGTGATCCTGGGGGTAAACGGCACGGAGGTAAAGGATGCGGCCCATTTGACGGCCTTGTGCAACGAAACCCAAGGGGCGGTAGACCTGCGCCTTGCAAGGGGCGAGGAGACCTTGGAGGTGACCATCCAGCCGGCGGCAGACCGGCAGGATGGGATCTATAAAATGGGCATGTGGGTGCGGGACAGTACGGCGGGCATCGGGACCTTATCCTTTTACGCCATGGATACCCTGCGTTACGGCGCATTGGGGCATCCCATCACGGATGTGGATACGGGGTCGTTGCTGTCTGTGAAGACCGGGGAGATCGTGCAATCCAATGTGGTGGGCATCGCCCAGGGAAGCAGCGGCCTCCCGGGGGAGATCCAGGGCGCCTTCAGCACCGTCAGCCAGCGGTTGGGCACGCTGGAAACCAACAGCAATATCGGCATATATGGGCAGCTTTATTCTCCACTGGAAAACCCGCTGTATCCGGAGGGGGTATTGCTTGCTTATCCGGAGGAGATTCATACGGGCGCCGCACAGCTATTGACTACGGTGGATGAAAACGGGGTACAGGCCTATGATTGCCAAATCATAAAAACCTACCCGCAGACCAGCGCCGCCGCCAAGGGGATGGTCGTCCAGATCACCGACCCAAGGCTCATCGAAAAGACGGGCGGGATCGTGCAAGGCATGAGCGGCAGCCCCATTGTGCAGGATGGGAAGCTGGCAGGCGCCGTAACCCACGTATTTGTCAACGATCCCCTTCGGGGATATTGCATTTACGCCCTCTGGATGTACCAACAAACCCTGAATTAGTATAATAAATTATACAAAAAATAACATACATATATTCTAGATAGCAGCTGGAAATATCATAATAATGGGATGTATTTCCAGCTTAGCTCTATATTTTTGTATAAAACCTACTGTCGTCCCTTTGTATAATTCATGCGCAAAAACTGTCTATGCATTGCGCTTGCTTCCAGATTCTGCTATACTTATCCTGTAGCTTGTACGTTAATAGTTTTTTCTTTTTTCCTTCCAGATCCTCTATTTACAAAATAATTAAATATGTGGTATATAATTAAATATGTGGTATTTGCTATGAAACCTTATAGCTTGCTTATCATTACGGATAACGTAACTCTACGGGAAAGGCTGGAAACGTATTTCTCATCCATTTCCCTGATTTCCCTGCTGCCTTCCGCAGTGGATGGACCATCCGGTGTGGTGCAGGCCAAGCTCAACGAACCCGATATGATGCTGCTGGATATGCTTATGCCCAAAATGGATGGCATCGCGGTGCTTCGGCGGCTACAGGCGGAAAATTGCTGTAAAAATACCCGCATATTCGCCTTGTCATCCATGAAGGGCGAGGAAGCCATCCAGCTGGGGGAGAGCTTAGGTGTTACCTATCAGATCCAAATGCCAACGGATGAAAGCCTGATTTTTAGCCGGATGATGGACTTTGCGCCGGATCGGGATGGGCGCGTTAAGCAATATCGCAACAGGATGCGGGAAAACGATTTGAATTTGCAGATTGACGAGGCGATTACTTTTCTGTTCCGGCATATGGGCTGCCCGGTGAACCTGGCCGGATATTATCAGGCGAAAACCGTTATTTCCTACTGTGTGCGCAATCGTGAAAGGGCCATTTTCCTTTCCAAGGAGGCATATCCCTATGCCGCAAAAATCCATGGGGTAAACGCAAAGCAAATCGAACGGAATATCCGCAACCTCATCGAGGTCACCTGGACACGCGGCGATATGAAGGCCCAGCATAAGATCTTCGGCAACACCGTGGAAGACGAAAAATCCAGGCCCACCAATAAGGAGTTTATCGCAAACTTGACCCAGTATACCATTCGGCGTTTACATAAGACCCTGAGCTAAAAATAGGCCCGCTTGCAAACGGAGAGAAACCAGCAAAGCAGTTATGCTTTTGCATGGTTTCCTTGCAAGCATAGGGAATGGGCACAGTTCTATGCTATGGCATTACTTTTCTTATATTTCAGCCGGACGCATTAGAATTTATTGATATAATTGAAATAAACATCTAATAATATGCTGTAATTTCATATTGCGAAAAAAATATAGCCGCGTTATATGAAAATAAAAAACGATTTGGGTGGTATGCTTTTCTTCCGAAGCGCATACCCATTTCTAGGTATGCTATATCCCGGGCTTCATGCGGCCCGCCGTAACAAGCGGGCAAAGAAAAGCTGCGGCGGTTCAGTATCGTATTCATCAATAGATAAAGGCAAAATGATGTATGTGCTCACCTATATGCTGCCCTCGATTTAATCCAGCGCCAACAACGGTAGAATTGGCGCTGGCGCACATATATTGCCGGGCCGGGGCGTATATATGGAAGCATGAATATACAACATGCCAGCCGAATGCGGCTCGATAAGGGGCCTATGGAGCTCCTTGCCCAGCATCCATATTTGTTGCTTTACCTGGCCTTCTTTTTGGTGGCCGGGGTGGCTGCGGGCGTTTCCACCGCCAGGATGGCTCAGGAGGCGGAGCCCATACTGCCAAAGGCGTTTTCCCAGCTGCAAAACGGCACTTATCAGCTTTGGCCGGGGCTATTGCACGCCGTTGCGCTGAATGGTTTCCTGTATATGTTAGCCTTTGCGCCCGGGCTGTGGCCGCCGCTGCTGGTGGCCAGCGGGGTCCCGGTGGCATTAAAGGGGTTCTTTATGGGGGCGGGCATTTTTTATCTGGAGCAGGAGCTGGGGCTTGCGGGGCTTGGCTGGAGTATCCCCCTTTGCGTGGCGCCGGGGCTGTTCCTGGTGGCGGGGGTGATCCTGCGCGTCCTGTCGGATGTGAGCGATCGGGCGGGGCAGCCTGTGGACGGCCTGCCCCAGCGGGCGGCGGGTTTTGTGCTGCTGTGCATCCTGCTGGAAAGCGGGGCGGCGCCGGCGGCCCTGCGGGCATGGCTCAAATGATTTGACGGCCAGGGCGGAGAATGGTAGAATCAAATTGACCAACCAAGCGATTTCCAAGGGATACAAAAGAAAGGATCGGACTATGGCACAGCGTAAACGGGCGATCATCGTGGTGCTGGACAGCGCGGGTATCGGCAGCCTGCCGGATGCGGCGGACTTCGGGGATGCGGGGGCCAACACCATTTGCAATATTTGTCGGGAGCGGGGCCATCTGGACCTGCCCAACATGTACGCCATGGGGCTTTCCCGGATCCAGGGCGTCCATAGCCTGCCGGCCCATACAGGCGCGATCCATGGGGCGTACGGACGGGCCATGGAAAAAACCCATGCCAAGGATACCACCTGCGGCCATTGGGAAATGGCGGGGGTGATTATGGAGGAGCCCTTCCAAACCTATCCAAAGGGGTTCCCGCCTCGGATCATGGAGGCCTTTGAAGCCAAGATCGGCAGGGGCACCCTGGGGAATTGCGTGGCCTCGGGCACGGCCATCATCCAGGAGCTGGGGGACGAGCATGTGCGCACGGGGAAGCCCATCGTATACACCTCTGCGGACAGCGTTTTTCAGGTGGCGGCCCATGAGGCGGTGATCCCGCCGGCGGCGCTCTATGAGATGTGCGAAATCGCCCGGGCCATGCTGGTGGGGCCGGATCTGGTGGGCCGGGTGATCGCGCGGCCCTTCATCGGCAGCAACGGCCGTTACACCCGCACGGAGAACCGGCGGGATTTCGCGGTGCCCCCGGTGAAGGAAACCATCCTGGACGGCTTGACGGCCCAAGGGTACCAGACAATCGCCATAGGCAAGATCGAGGATATCTTTTGCCACCGGGGTATCGGCCTGGTAGACCACACCAAGAACAATCCGGATGGGATCGAAGCCACCTTGCGGTATGTGCAGGAGGGCGGCGGGGACCTGATCTTCACCAACCTGGTGGATACGGACATGCTCTACGGCCACAGGAACGATGTGGAAGGGTATGCCAAGGCCCTGGAATATTTTGACCGGCAGCTGCCCCGGATCATGGCGGCCATGGGGCCGGAGGACCTTTTGATCGTAACGGCGGACCACGGCTGCGACCCCACCTATCCCGGCACGGACCACACCCGGGAGTATATTCCCATCCTGGCCTGGCGGCCCGGCCTGGACAGGGAGGTGGCGCTGGGTACCCGGGCGACCTTTGCGGATATCGGCAGCACCGCCTATGAACACATAACCGGCCGTCCCTGGACCACGGGCCAATCCTTCTTAACGGCGCTGCAATAAACCTTTGGCAAAAAAATAAGGAATGTTAGCCTGGAAAATCTCCTTTCCATCCGTATGGCACCCCCCTTTTCTTCATACGTATGTAGTAGTATGCATGAACAGGGGGGTATTTCTATGGGAAAACGCTTGCTTGCCGCGGCCCTGGCGATGCTGTGGCTGCTGCCTGCCGGGACGGCCTGGGCAGATGGGGAAGCGGACCTGGAGCTTGCCGGCGCCAAGGCGGCGGTGCTGATGGAGCAGGGCGGCGGCCAGGTGGTATTTGGGGCCCAGGCGGATGAAAAGCTGGAAGTAGGCGGCTTATCCCGCTTGCCTGCCCTATTGGCCGTATGCGAAGGGATAGACGCGGGCCTGCTGGGGCTGGATATGACGGTGACCGTGAGCCATGAAGCGGCGGCCATTCAGGGCCCCACCGCCTTTTTATCCCCAGGGGAGGCCATAGACGCCGGTTCTCTGCTCAAGGCCGGCATCATCATCACCGCCGGGGATGCCATCTATGCCCTGGGGGAAGCGGTGTTCGGCACGGAGGAAGCCTGCCTTATCCGGATCCGGGAGCGGCTGGCCAGCCTGAACATCCAGGCGGAATACGGGGATATGTTGGGAAGCGGTGTAAAGCTATCGGCCCGGGATCTAGCGGCCCTGGGAAGGGCGCTGATGGCAAGTCCGTCCTTTACCAGCTATAGCGGCATTTTCCTGGATACAATCACCCACCCGGACGGCCGGGAGACCCAGCTGGCCAGCTCCAACCGGTTGATCAAGTCCATGCCCGGCTGCAACGGCGTGGCCACCGGCTCCTCCAGCACGGCGGGGTATTGCGGCGTGTACAGCGTCAAGCGCAACGGGGCGACCTGGCTTTGCGCCGTGATCGGCGCGCCGGATTCCGCCGCCCGGTCCGCCGCGGCCACCGCCCTTTTGGAGCATGGCTTTGCCGCCTATGAGGTAAAAACCCTGGCCCGAGCGGAGTCCGTCTTGGTAGACGCGGTGCCTGTCCAGGGGGCGAAGCAGGCCAACGTGGCCCTGGTAGCGGCTGGCGACGCCATTTTGCTGCTGCCAAAAGGGGTCAGCTTTGAGACCCAATTTGATTTGCCGGAGTTCCTGAGCGCCCCTGTGTCCAGCCGGGAGGGGGTGGGCAGCGTAACCTACGTGGATGGGGATGGGGAAACCCTGTGTAGGGTGGACCTGCTGCCGGCGGAGGATATCCCCCAGGCCCAGGTGCTGGATTATACGGCCATGCTGTTGCAAAGATGGGTGCATGGCTAGGGGTTTCGCCGCATTTTGGCGGCCTTCGCCAAGAGGCTTGCCAAAAAGATCGGCCATAGCGTATAATAACAGCATCTATGTTTTAATGAGGTGCTGAAAATTTGTTTGGTATTACGAGCTTTTTTTCCAACCCTTCGGGGATGCTGTCCCAGCTTCTTTATCGGATCCCGGCGATCCTGGTTGCCCTTTCCTTCCATGAATGGGCCCACGCCTACGCGGCGTATAAGCTGGGCGACCCCACGGCCCGGAATATGGGCAGGATGACCATCAATCCCTTTGCCCATATCGATCCGCTGGGCTTTTTGACCCTGTTGCTGTTCCGCTTCGGCTGGGCAAAGCCTGTGCCCATCTCCACCCGCTACTTTAAGAACGCCCGCCGGGATGAGCTGATCGTTTCCCTGGCCGGCGTGGCAGCCAATTTGATCTTGGCCTTTTTAAGCATGGGCGTGTTATATGTTTTCATCTTCACCACCGGGGTGAACCAGGCGGGGATGGAGCTATTTAGCAACTTCTTTTTCCTGAATATCAGCTTGTGCATTTTTAACCTGCTGCCCATTCCGCCGCTGGATGGCTATCATGTGGCCCAGTGCCTGTTCCTGCGGGGGCAAAAGACCTATCGCGTTTTCGCATTCCTAGATCGGTACGGGTATATCATCCTGTTGGTGCTGCTCTTTACCGGGGTGCTGAGCACCATCATGTCCCCCCTGGTAAACGGAATCGTATACGGTATAGATGGAATATACCGGCTGATTTTCCAGGTGGCGGGGCTCCTGTAACACGACATGGCGTATCAGGTACATCTCAAGCAATTTGACGGCCCCTTGGACCTGCTGCTCCATCTGATCGAACAGGCGGAGGTGGATATCAAGGATATATTCATCTCCGAGATCACCACCCAGTATTTGGCCTATATGGCCCAGGTGGATGAACTGGATATGGATACGGCCAGCGAGTTTTTGACCATGGCCGCTACGCTGGTGTATATCAAGTCCCGCTCCCTGTTGCCCCGGCCCCCAAAGGAGGAGGAAGAGGGGGAGGATCCGGCGGAGACCCTGATCCGGCAATTGCGGGAATACAAGGCCATCAAGCTGGCGGGCCAGCGGCTACAGGAGCTGGAGCAGGCCGTTAGGGGCATGTATACCAAGCTGCCGGAGGAATTTCTTCTGCCGCCCCAGGAGGTAGTATGGGAAGGCGGCACCCGGGAAGGGCTGTTTGAGACCTTTTTGGAGCTGCTGCATAAGCGGGAGCTGGCCAAGGAATCCGCCGTACAGCGCCAGGAAGTGCAGGCGGATACCTTTACCGTGCGCACCCAGCTGGGTAAGCTGCGCAGCCTGCTGCGGGAGAAGGAACAGGTGGAGTTTTGGGAGCTGTTTCCCCCCGACACCTGCAAGCTGGAGATGATCGTAACCTTTATGGCCCTGTTGGACATGCTGACCCGTGGGGAAGTGCAGATCCAGCAAAGCCAGCCCTATGCCCCCATCCGCATTCAGCGGGGGAACCTGCTGGGGGAGGATGAGCAGGGCGAGACCTATATGGATGAAGTATAAGATGGATGGTGAAACAATGGACCAAGGGAAGCCGCAAACGGATCAGGAATGGTATGGAGCCATAGAATGCATCCTGTTCGTGTCCGGGGAGCCGGTGGATATGGTGTCTTTGCAGCGGGCGCTGGGGCTGACGGAGCTGGAATTGCAGTCTATCCTGGGTAAAATGGAGGAAAGCTATAAGGCCCAGGACCGGGGGATCCAGCTATACCGCACCGGTGATACGGTGCAGCTGGTGTCCAACCGCAAATATGCCGGCTATGTGGAGGCCCTGTTGCAGCCCGCCCAGACCAAGAGCTTTTCCCAAGCCATGCTGGAGACCCTGTCCATCGTGGCCTACAAGCAGCCGGTCACCCGGAACGATATCGAAGCCATTCGGGGCGTCCGGTGCGAATATTCCGTGAGCCAGCTGCTCAAGCTGGGGCTCATCCAAGAGCTGGGGCGCAAGGACGCAGTGGGCCGGCCCATGCTCTTTGGTACCACGGACGCGTTTTTGCGGCAGTTTGGCCTGCACGACCTGGGAGAGCTGCCCAGCTATGAAACCTTTTCCAAGGACATTTCCGACGAGATGGAGGACGCCGTCTCCCTTGCGCCGCCCATCGCGGAAAAGGACCCGGACCAGCTGGAGCTGGAATTGCCCAAACCCTTGCTGTAACCCGCAATATGGATCTATCAGCCGATCGGCTGGACATAAGTTTCCAGCCCTGGCAGAATACTAAGGCCAGTACCTGCTTTAAGGAGGGGACATGGCCTTTTTTCTTATTATACTTTTAATTGGTCTAGGGGTGGCGGCGGGGCTTTTATGGCCCACGCCCGTTTCCTTTTGCCTGCAATGGGAAGGACGGGCGCTTCGGCTGCGGGGATCCCTGCGGATCTGCTTTACCCTGCTGCCCATCAAGGTGGAGGTTACGCTGCAATATTTTCCCCTGCGGCTGTATTGGGGGCGGCGGCAGCTGCCCCTGGGCGGGAAAAAACCAAAGCAAAAGCCGGCGGGCCTTGGCAGGGCGCTGTTCGCCCAGCGGGCCGCCTGGCTTTCCATGGCCCGGCTGCGGCTGTTGGGCAACGTGGGGAAGCTGGGGGACGCATACCGGTCCGTGCTGTATGCTGGGGCGCTGCATATCGGGGCCGACTGCCTGTTCCAGGCCCTACTGGAACCCGATGCGTTGGAGATCCGGGTAGCGCCCATATGGGATTGCCGGTGCTTTTGGGTGAAACTGGAAGGCATAGGAACCCTGCGGCCTTGGCAGATTATAGGTGTTGCCATCCGGCATCAAATACATAGGAGCAGGCGAGGTAGCAAGCTATGGCACACCCCATCGAAAACATTATGAAAACCACCATGGAAGAGATCAAGCAGATGGTGGACGTAAATACCGTGGTAGGGACCCCCATTCTAACGGGCGCGGAGACCATGATCCTGCCCGTATCCAAGGTGAGCGTAGGCTTCTTTTCCGGAGGCGGGGAATACGGCGCCGGGAAGCCGGAAAAGGGCATGTGCCCCATCGCAAAAAGCGGGGCGGAGCTATCGGCGGACCAGGCGGAAACCGGCTATCCCTTTGCGGGCGCGTCCATTGGCGGCATGACCCTGACGCCTTTGGCATTTTTGTCCGTGACCAATGGGAATGTGAAGGTGCTGCCCGCCCAGAGCAATACCACCCTGGACCGGGCCATCGAGCTCATGCCCGAGGCCATCACCACCCTGGAGCAGGCCATCTCCGGCTTATGTAAGAAGGGGGCCGAAGAAGCGAAATGAGGGGGCGGCAAGTAAGGCGGTATTTTGCAGGCGCCATCGCCGCCCTGTGTTTCTGGCTTGCCCTGCCCGCCATGGCGGCGCAGGAGCCGGTATCCAGCGCGGCGGGGGCCATCCTGATGGAGGCGACCACCGGGAAGGTGCTCTACGCCAAGGACGCCCATAAGCAGCTGCCCATGGCCAGCACCACCAAGATCATGACGGCCCTGCTGGCCATCGAGCAAGGGGACCTGGACGAGCTGGTCACCACGGACGCCAGCGCCTATGGGGTGGAGGGCTCCAGTATGTATTTGCAGCTGGAGGAGACGATTAGCCTGCGGGATCTGCTCTATGGGTTGATGCTGCCCTCCGGGAACGATGCGGCGGTGGCCATCGCGGTACACATCGGCCATGGCGTGGAGCAGTTCGCCGATATGATGAACCAGCGGGCAAAGTCCCTGGGGGCGAAAAACACCTATTTTGTCACCCCCAACGGCCTGCCGGACCCGGACCATTATACCACCGCCTATGACCTTGCCTGCATCGCGGCGGCGGCCATGCAAAACCCCACCTTCCGGGAGATCGTATCCGCCCAGTATTACCGCACCAGCACCGGGGCGGTGCAGCGGACGTTTAAGAATAAGAACAAGATCCTGTGGAATTACGAGGGGGGAAACGGGGTTAAGACCGGCTATACCAAGGCGGCAGGCCGGTGCCTGGTGTTTGCGGCGGAGCGGGATGGAATGCAGCTGGTGGGGGTGCTGCTCAATTGCAACGACATGTTCGAGGAAGCGGAAACGCTGCTGGACTACGGCATGGAGCATTATGAGATGGTTCCCCTGGTAAAGGGCGGCCAGGCGGTGGCCAACCTGTACGTGGCGGATGGGATGAAAAACCGGTTGGCACTTTGCCCGGGGGAAGATATAATGGTACCAGTGGAAAAGGATGGCAGCAGCCTGTATAAGACCCGGGTGCTGCTGCCGGATATGGTAACGGCGCCCATAGAAGCCGGGCAGGTCTGCGGGGAAGTGGAGGTCCTGGAGGAGGACGGCACCCTTCGGGCCAAATTCGACCTGCTTGCCATGGAGGATGTGGATCAGGCCACGGTGGGCTTCTATATCCAAAAGCTGTTCCGGAATATGACGTAGGCGGTTCCAGGTTGCGCTTTGTTGCCTTAGGCGGAGGCTGCTTGGAGGACGTAAGCCCTGCCCAGGCAGGGCATTTCGGTGCGGCCGGGGGTAGGCGGCGCCAAGGATGTACATACGGAGGGGGAAATCGGGATGCGGCTGCAAAAGTATATGGCGGAGGCGGGGGTGGCTTCCCGCCGCAAGTGCGAAGATCTGATCCAGGCGGGCCGGGTCAAGGTCAACGGCCAGGTGGCCATCCTGGGGACCTGCGTGGAGCCGCAACAGGACCTGGTGGAGCTGGATGGGAAGCCCCTTGGCGAAAGCCAACGGAAGGTGACGGTGATCCTCCATAAGCCGAGGGGGGTCATGTGTACGGCCCAGGATCCTCAGGGAAGGCCCACGGTGGGGGAATATGTACGGGACCTGCCGGCGCGGGTATACAACGCGGGCCGGCTGGATTACGATTCCGAAGGGCTGCTGGTAATGACCAACGATGGTGAGCTGGCCTATCGGCTCACCCATCCCAAGTTTTGCATGGATAAGACCTATTCCGCCATCTGCGACGGGCTGCTGACAAAGGAACAGATCGCCGCGCTGGAGCAGGGAGTCCTTTTGGAGGATGGGCCTACCCACCCTGCCAAGGTGGAGGAGGTGTATCGGCTGCGCAATGGCAATACCGCCTTTAACATCACCATTCACGAGGGCCGGAACCGGCAGGTGCGGCGGATGCTGGAGGCGGTGGGCCATGAGACGCTGGCCCTCAAGCGGGTGGCGCTGGGGCCCCTGCGGCTGGGAGACCTGCCCAGCGGGGATTACCGGCCCCTGACGGACCAGGAATGGGACGCCCTGCACGCATGGCTGGAAAGCCATTAGCAAAAAATATGGCAAACCCGAAAGGGATTAAAATATCATTGGTAAAATTGACAAATCTCCTTGCGTACAAGTCTGGATTTATGTACAATATAAGTGGTCGGGTTTTGCTTGAACGCCTTGTTTCAAGGAACCATTATAACAATATCTTATATCAATTTACACTTGAAAAAGAATTATTAAGAAGGGAGGAACACAATTATGCAAAACATCAGTCCGTGGTTTGTGCTTGTGCTTGGCATGGCGACGGTTTTCATCGGGCTCATTTGCTTGATCCTGCTCACAAAGATTATGAGCGCTGTTATGGTCAAGAACAAAGGCGCGGCGCCCGCTGCCCAGGAAAAAGCCAAAATGCCTGCGGCGCAGGCCGCGGCCGTTCCCGCAGCGCTGAACATAGGGGACCGCAAGCTGTTGGATGCCATTCTTGCCGCATCCATTGCATGTGCCATGGGGACAGAGCCCCAGGGCTTGCGCATCCATTCCATTCGCTGCTTGTCCGCGGCCCCGGCGGGGGATCGCGGCCAGTTTGTAGCCGCGGTATCCGCGGCGGTAGCCACGGCCATGGGCACCGAGCCCCAGGGCTTACGGATCCACAGCATCAAACGCGTCTAACCCAAACCACAAATTATACAAAATCATCAGGAGGATGTACTCATGCGTAAATTCATCGTCAACGTCAACGGTTCTTCTTATGAAGTTGAAGTAGAAGAGATCGTCGCCGGCGCCGCGCCCGTTGCGGCTCCCGCCGCCCCTGCCGCCCCCGCTGCGCCCGCGCCTGCTCCTGCTCCCGCCCCTGTGGCTGCGCCCGTGCAGGCTGCCGCCGGCCAGGAGTCCGTGGAAGCGCCCATGCCCGGCAACATCATGGATGTGCGGGTCAAGGTGGGCGACGCGGTGAAGAGCGGCGATGTGCTGGCCATTTTGGAAGCGATGAAGATGGAAAATGAGATCATGGCCCCCCGGGATGGCAAGGTGGTGGCCGTAAACGTGGCCAAGGGCGCTACCGTCAATTCCGGCGACGTGCTGGTGGTGCTGGCCTAAGGCGTGTCCCCGCCCTCCCGGCGCGCCCGACCAGCCGCCGGGGGAGCGCCCCATTCGCCCAGGCCCGGACGAATGGGGCCCAACATGGCTGCTTATAAGCCATGCCGACTGACCTAAGGAGTTCTTCATGCAGAATTATATCGAACCAATTCAGGACTTTCTTAAGTCCACGGGTTTTTCTCAGCTGGTCGAAAATCCGCTGTGCCTGGTGATGATCGCCATCGCCTGCCTGTTGATGTATTTGGCCATCGTGAAGAAGTACGAACCCATGCTGCTGTTGACCATCGCCTTCGGTATGCTGCTGACCAACCTGCCCGGCGCCAACATGTACCATACCTACCTCTATGAGGGCGGACATGTGAACTGGGCCCAGTTCAGCCAGGATGCGGGCTTGATCGACTATCTGTACCTGGGCGTGAAGCTGGGGATCTACCCATCCCTGATCTTCATGGGGGTAGGCGCCATGACGGACTTTGGCCCCTTGATCGCCAACCCCCGCAGCCTGCTGCTGGGCGCGGCTGCCCAGCTGGGCATCTTCGTGGCCTTCATGGGCGCGCTGGCCCTTTCCGATATTTTCCCCGGGATCCAGTTTGGCTATAACGAAGCCGCGTCCATCGGCATCATCGGCGGCGCGGACGGCCCCACGGCCATCTATGTGACCTCCCAGTTGGCCCCGGCCCTCCTGGGCCCCATCGCGGTGGCGGCCTATAGCTACATGGCCCTGGTCCCCGTGATCCAGCCCCCCATCATGAAGGCGCTGACCACCAAGGCGGAACGCAAGATCGTCATGAAACAGCTTCGCCCGGTTTCCAAGGCGGAAAAGATCGTATTCCCCATCGTGGTGACCATTTTCGTTTCCCTGCTCCTGCCCTCCGCCGCGCCGTTGATCGGTATGCTGATGCTGGGCAACCTGTTCCGGGAATGCGGGGTGGTGGACCGCCTCAGCAAAACCGCTCAGAACGAGCTGATCAACATCGTTACCATTTTCCTGGGGGTTTCCGTTGGCGCCACCGCCACCGCCGAAGCCTTCCTCAACGGGCAGACCTTGGGCATCTTCGCCATGGGCGTGATCGCATTCGCCTTTGGTACGGCTGGCGGCGTGCTGCTTGCCAAGCTGATGAACCTGTTCTCCAAGGATAAGATCAATCCCCTTATCGGCTCCGCCGGCGTATCCGCCGTGCCCATGGCCGCCCGGGTATCCCAGGTGGTGGGCCAGAAGGAGAATCCCGGTAACTTCCTGCTCATGCATGCCATGGGCCCCAATGTGGCCGGCGTTATCGGCAGCGCCATTGCCGCGGGCGTGTTCCTGGCGCTGTTCCTCTAATGCCCGTGCCCTCTACCGTCTTTTAGGAGGTTTATTGAATGGCACATAAACTCATGATCACCGATACCATCCTGCGCGATGCCCACCAGTCCCAGGCGGCCACCCGTATGCGGGTGGAGGATATGCTCCCCGCCTGCGATATCCTGGACAGCATCGGCTATTATTCCCTGGAATGCTGGGGCGGCGCCACCTTTGACAGCTGCCTGCGCTTCCTGAACGAAGATCCCTGGGACCGGCTCCGCAAGCTGAAGAAGGCACTGCCCCATACCAAGCTGCAGATGCTGTTCCGGGGCCAGAACATCCTGGGCTACAAGCACTATGCCGACGACGTGGTGGAGCAGTTCTGCCGCAAGGCCATTGAAAACGGCATCGATGTGATCCGTATTTTCGACGCCCTGAACGATGTGCGCAACCTGGAAGCCGCCATCAAGTACACCAAGAAGTACGGCGGCATCTGCGAGCCCGCCATCAGCTACACCATCAGCCCGGTACACAACGAGGATTATTTCGTCAAGCTGGCCAAGGAACTGGTGCAGATGGGCGCGGACAATATCTGCATCAAGGATATGGCCAACCTGCTGCTGCCCTATGACGCCTATTCCCTGGTGAAGCGGCTCAAGAGCGAGGTGGATGTGCCCATTCACCTGCATACCCACAACACCACCGGCACCGGCGATATGACCTATCTGATGGCCGTGCAGGCGGGGGTGGATATCGTGGATTGCGCCCTGTCCCCCTTGGCCAACGGTACGTCCCAGCCCGCCACGGAATCCCTGGTGGCGACCCTGAAGGGGACGGAATACGATACCGGCTACGACCTGGAGCTGCTGGCCAAGGCGGCCAAGCATTTCCGCGGCGTGGCCCAGAAGCTCAAGGAGCAGGGCAGCCTGGACCCCAAGGTGCTCAGCGTGGATACCAACACCCTGATCTACCAGGTGCCCGGCGGTATGCTCAGCAACCTGATCTCCCAGCTGAAGCAGGCGGGGAAGGAGGAGAAGTACTATGACGTGCTGGCGGAGATCCCGGTGGTGCGCAAGGACTTCGGCTATCCGCCCCTGGTGACCCCCACCAGCCAGATCGTAGGCACCCAGGCCGTGTTCAACGTGCTCATGGGCCGGTACAAGACCTTCCCCAAGGAATCCAAGGCCTTGCTGGCCGGCGAATACGGCGCCCTGCCCGGCGTGGTCAACGAGGAAGTGCGCAAGATGGCCATTGGCGACAAGGAGCCCATTACCTGCCGCCCGGCCGATCTCCTGGCTCCCGAGCTGGATAAATACCGGGAGGAGATCAAGGACTACATGGAGCAGGAAGAGGACGTGCTCAGCTACGCCCTGTTCCCCCAGGTGGCCATGAAGTTCTTCGAGGCCAGGAAGGCGGCCCGGGAACCCAAGCCCGCAGAACCCGCGCCCGCCCCGGCGCCTGCACCGGTTGCGGCCCCCGCGCCTGCGCCTGCTGCGCCCGCCGGCGTCACCACCCTGTATGTGGAGGATCTCTCCATCTAACAACCCTTACATGCTGGAAGGGGGCTGGAACATCCGGCCCCCTTTTTGCGTGCCGGAAAGGGGGAACGGCCTTTGCCTCTCGCATTCGCTCCCGGGAGAAGCAGGAGGCTCCTTGAGGGTTCACCCCTGATTAGGGCCGGATGGGTCCTAAGGGGCTACCCCGGCTTTAGAACGGCTGCAGGACAGGCGGTTTCAGCCCCGTTTGCGCTGCCGAAGGCTGTTCCGGCCAACCGGAACCGGCTTTGGCGGCGCAAGGCGGGAATCCGCGGGGAGAAGCCCCTGTACCCGGCCCCACGGAAGGCCGGGGGAGACCGGCATCCAGGCTCGCCGCCGTTGCACATCCGTAAGGGGGTGGAACATCCGGCCCCTTTTCGCGCGTCTCGGGAAAGCTGCCGCCAACTTCTATGCGCGCTCACTGGATGGGATAAATCCGCAGCGGCTTCCCGCATGACAGGCGCCGGGGCCTATGATGACCCCGAAAAGGCGGGGCAACGCGCACCCGCCCACCGTTTCCCGGCTTAGAGAAAGGGGAATGGGTGGTGACCCCATACCCATCCGAAATGCTTCCCCCCGGCAGCGAACCGATGGCAAAAGGAAGCTTTCATTTGCTTGCCTGTGCTGCAAGAATTGCATCCTATGGATTTTTTGTTGCCTTTTTTCCGGTGATTTGCTACAATAATGCAAGTACATGCAATTCTAGCGTCATTCTTGAAGGAGGCTCCTGGCGGATATGCACATCATGCTCACCAATGACGATGGGGTTTATGCCTATGGGATCCTGGCCCTGGCCAAGGCGTTGCTGCGCCAGGGGGAGAACCGGATCAGCATTGTGGCGCCGGACCGCGAGCAAAGCGGTACCGCCCATTCGTTTACCTTTTTAACCCCCTTGCACGCTGAATCCACCGATCTGGAAGGGCTGGATGCGGGGACCGCCTTCCGGGTAAACGGCACGCCCACGGACTGTGTGAAGGTCGGGACCAGCAACCTGATGGGGGATAAGCCGGATTGTCTGATATCCGGGATCAATCATGGGCAAAATCTGGGCATAGACACCACCTATTCCGGCACGGTATCCGCCGCGCTGGAGGGGGCGCTGCTGGGGATCCCCAGCATGGCGGTATCCCTGGTGGGGAGCATGAGAAAGCTGGGGGAGAAGAAGCAGGCCTTTTTTGACGCGGCGGCGGACATCGCCGCAGAGCTGTTGCCCCGTTTCCTGAAAAGCGGTAGCCTGCTGTGGAACGTCAACATCCCCGCCCTGCCCAGGGAACAGTTGAAGGGCGTCCGTTTTACGCCCCTTGCCCGGCAGATCTACGACGGGATATACGAGGAGCGGGAGGACCCACGGGGCCGGCGGTATTTTTGGACGCCGGTCAGCGTGCACTATACCCACGACGCCCAGACGGATTGCGATATCCGCTGGGTGCAGGAAGGATATGTAGCCGTTACGCCCCTGGTGCAGGATATGACGGATTACCAAGCCTTGCAGCGGATGCAGAACGAGGCGGAATAAGTAGAGGAGAGAATATATGGAAAACGCGGATCTGCTGGTTCGAATCAACCAAAATTTCAGCAGCTTCAGCAAAGGGCAACGGCTCTTGGCCAACTATATTATGGAGAATTACGACAAGGCGGCCTTCGTGACGGCCTCCCGTATGGGGCATACGGTGGGGGTCAGCGAGTCCACGGTGGTGCGTTTTGCCTATGCCCTGGGCTATGATGGCTATCCTGAATTGCAGCGGGCCTTGCAGGAGCTGATCCGCAACCGGCTTACCGCCGTGCAACGGATCCAGCTGACCTCCGAGCTGGACGAGGATGAGATCCTGACCAACGTGCTCAAAAGCGATATCGCCAACCTTCGGGCCACCATCGATACGGCGGACAACGCCACCTTCAACCGGGTGGTGGACGAGCTGTTCCAGGCGAAGAAGGTCTACATCGTGGGCATGAAAAGCGCGTCGCCCCTGGCGCAGTTTTTGGGCTATTACCTGGGGTTCGTGCTGGACAACGTGGTGACGGTTAACGCTTCCTTTGGGGACGCCTACGAGAGCATGATCCGGGTGGGTCCGGAGGATCTATGCGTGGGCATCAGCTTCCCCCGGTATTCCTCCCGGACCGTAGAAGCCCTTTCCTTTGCAAAAAGCATGGGGGCCAAGGTCGTGGCCATTACGGACGGCATGTTTTCCCCCATTGCGGAATTGGCGGATTACGTGCTACTGGCCCATAGCGACATGGCTTCCTTTGCCGATTCCCTGACGGCGCCCTTGAGCCTGATCAACGCCATGATCGTGGCGGCAAGTATGCGTAGGCGGGACGATGTATACGACCGGCTGGATCAGCTGGAAAACCTCTGGCGCAGGCAAAAGGTCTATATGGCCGCCCGGGGGACAGACGGGGGAACGGAGCGGGATCGATGAAGCGGATCGCGGTGATCGGCGGCGGCCCGGCCGGTATGCTGGCCGCAGCGGAGGCGGCCGGCATGGGGAACCAGGTCATCCTGCTGGAGCAAAACGAGAAAACAGGCAAGAAGCTCTATATCACCGGCAAGGGCCGTTGCAACCTGACCAACGCCTGCCCGGTGGAGGAAATGTTCGACAACATTCCCCGCAACCCCAAGTTCCTGTACAGCGCCCTGTACGGCTTTACCAACCGGGACGTGATGGCCCTGGTGGAGTCCATGGGGGTCAAGCTGAAGGTGGAGCGGGGCCAGCGGGTGTTTCCGGAATCGGATCGCGCCAGCGATGTGATCAAGGCCCTCAACGCCTACATGCAGGCCAAAGGCGTGGAGGTGCGGCTGCACAGCCGTGTGGAGGCGTTGAAAACGGACCAAGGGGGCTTCATCGTAACGGTCAACGGCCAGGAGCTACCCGTTGCAGCGGTGATTTTGGCCACCGGCGGGAAAAGCTATCCTTCAACGGGATCGGATGGTTCCGGGTATGAATTGGCCCGGCGCTTGGGCCATACCCTCGTCCCCTGCAAGCCCTCCCTGGTGCCCCTGGAGACGGAGGAGGCCTGGCCGCAAAAGGCCATGGGCCTTTCTTTGCGGAACGTGCGGCTCCAGGCCATGCAACGGGGCAGGACGGTGTTTTCCGAGCTGGGGGAGCTGCTGTTTACCCACTTCGGGGTATCGGGCCCGCTGGTGCTGTCTGCCAGCAGCCGCATCGCGGAGGATCCAAGGGGCTGCCGCCTTTCCATCGATCTGAAGCCCGGCTTGGACCCGGAGGCCTTGGACCGGCGGGTGCAACGGGATTTTGAAAAGAATAACCGGCGGCAGTTTGCCAATAGCCTAGGGGAGCTTTTGCCGGCCAAGCTCATACCGGTGCTGGTGGAGCTTTCCGGGATACCGGGGGATATAGGCGTTAGCAGCATTACCCGGGCCCAGCGGCAGCGGTTTTGCGGGCTGCTGAAGGACTTGCCGTTGACCGTGAAGGGCCCCCGGGACATCCAGGAAGCGGTGATCACCCGGGGCGGCATCCCGGTGAAGGAGGTGGACCCGTCCACCATGGGCTCCAAGCTGGTGAAGGGCTTGTACTTTGCCGGAGAGATGCTGGATGTGGACGCCTATACCGGCGGCTTCAATTTGCAGATCGCCTGCTCCACCGGGGTGTTGGCCGGACGCAGCGCGGGCGCGGCCGAAAGGGGATAAATGTAGCCATGTATTTGAATATCGCAATCGACGGCCCTGCAGGGGCGGGGAAGAGCACCATCGCCAAGGCGGTGGCACAGGCGCTGGGCATCCTGTACCTGGACACGGGGGCCATGTATCGGGCCATGGCCCTGAAAGCCCTGCGGGCAGGGGTTGACCCCCAGGACCCGGAAGCGGTGGAACCATTGCTACCGGATACGGATATCTTTGCAAGGAATATAGATGGGGTGCAGCACACCTATCTGGACGGGGAGGATGTATCCCAGCTGCTGCGGACCCAGGAAATGGCCAGGGCCGCCTCGGACATAAGCGCCATACCCCAGGTGCGCATCAAGCTGGCCCAGGTGCAGCGTGCCGTGGCCCAGGCGGGGGATGTGGTGATGGATGGGCGGGAGATCGGCTCCTATGTGCTGCCGGATACGCCCCATAAGTTCTTTGTGACCGCGTCCCTGGAGGAGCGGGCCAGACGCCGCTGGACCGAGCTGCAGGCAGCCGGGAAGGCCGGCGGCCGCACCTTGGCAGACATTCAGGCGGAGGTAGCCCAGCGGGATTACAACGATTCCCACCGGGCGTTTGCACCCTTGGTGCAGGTGCCCGACGCGGTGGTGATCGACACCACCCATATGTCCATTTCCCAGGCGGTGGATGCGGTGCTGAATAAATTGCCGGGCAAAGGCGAGGTGGAGCCAACATGATCTATTTTTTTGGGAAATATATCCTAGGCCCGTTCATTCTCCTTTTTTGGCGGCCCCGGGTATTCGGCGGGAAGCATCTTAGCGTGAAAGGCCCTGCCATTTTTATCGCCAACCATCTTTCCATGGCGGATCCGCTTTTGATCGCCCTTTTAAGCCCCCGGGTGGTCCATTTCATGGCCAAAAAGGAGATCTTCCAAAACCCCATCGGGCGGTGGTTTTTCCAGGCGCTGTTCGCCTTCCCCATCAACCGGAAAACGGCGGATCTGGCTTCCTTGCGCAACGCTATGACGGTACTGCACCAGGGAAAGGTGTTTGGGATCTTCCCGGAGGGCAAGCGATCCATTACCTATGCGCTGGATGAGCTGGAGCATGGGGCCGCGTTTTTGGCCCTAAGGAGCGGGGCGCCCCTGGTGCCCATCTACATCCATCCCAGCAGCTATCGCACCTGCCGGCCCAAGGTTTATGTCGGAGAACCCTTAAATCCGGCAGCCATCGTGGAAGGCGTGTCCCGGCCGGAACAGGCCGGGGTGCTGACGGCGGCCATGGAAGCCGCCCTGCTGGATAACCGGGAGAAACTGGAGGCGGCCCTATGCAGGTGATCCCGGCCAAGCATATCGGATTTTGTTTCGGGGTGGAGCGGGCCATCTCCCTGGCCAGGGAGGCTGCCGCAAAGGGCTGCGTCTATACCTACGGCGCCCTGATCCACAATGGGGACGTGATTGCCAGGCTGGAGCAGGAGGGCATCCATGCGGCGGAACGCTTGGAGGATATCCCGGAGGGGGCTACGGCGGTGATCCGCTCCCATGGCCTTTCTCCAACGGAACGGCGGGCATTGGAACGGCGGGCGGGCAAGGTATGGGACGCGACCTGCCCCTTTGTGGCCCGGATCCATAGCATCGTTGCGGAGCAGGCAGAAGCGGGCCGGACGATTCTGCTCTTCGGCGCGGCCGCCCATCCGGAGGTGCGGGGCATTGCCGGCTATGGGGAAAGGAGCCGGGTATATATCCTGGAAGGGGTGGAGGACGCCCGGGCGCTGCCGCCGGTGGACCAGGCTTGCCTGGTTTCCCAGACCACGGCCAAGGTGACGGATTTCCGGATGGTGGAAGAAATATTGCGAAAAAAGATAAAAGATTTGAAAGTATTTCATACCATCTGCACGGAGACCCAACAGCGGCAGGAAGAAGTGGAAACGCTAAGTAAAAAATGCACGCGCATATTGGTGGTTGGTGGACATAATAGTTCTAATACGCAAAAGTTGGCTGCCGTATGCAAAAAAAACTGTAAACATGTGCAATCTATAGCCAACCTTGAAGAAGTTTTGCTTGAAAATATTGATACAAATGATATAATAGGGGTTGTTGGAGGCGCGTCGACGCCGAATTGGATAATAATGGAGGTTATAACAAGGATGAGCGAACTGGAAAAGACGATGGCTGAAAGCCCCGAATTGGAAAAGGTAGAGGCGGAGGAAGCAGCTACCGTCGAGACGTCCGTGCCGGCCGAGGCCGCCGCAGCGGAGCCTGTGGAAGCCCCCGCGGCGGAAGCACCTGTAGCCGAAGAAGCGGCCGAACCCAGCTTTGAGGAAGCATTCGAAAAGACCTTGGTTCGTATTCGGAATGGGCAGATCATCAAGGGCACGGTGCTTCAAATTGTAAATGGTGAAGTTGGTATTGATATCGGCTACAAAGCGGATGGCTATATCCCACGGAGCGAATTCTCTGCTGACCCCGATGTCGATCCCGCGGATACCATCAAGGTGGGCGATGAGATCGAGGTGGAAGTCCTCAAGGTAAACGACGGCGAAGGTAACGTGCTTCTCTCCCGCAAGAATGTAGAGAGCAAAAAGCTTTGGGACAACCTGATGGAGGATGAGGACATCCAAAATAAGGTGTTCGAAGGCGTTGGTAAGGAAGTGGTCAAGGGCGGCCTGATCGCCACCATCGAAGGCATTCGCGCCTTTATCCCCGCTTCCCAGCTTTCCACCAAATATGTTGAGAACATCGGCGACTATGTAGGCCAGACGTTGAGCCTCAAGGTCATCGAAGTGGACAAGGCCCGCAAGCGCATCGTGGCTTCCCACAAGGCCGTTATGCTGGAAGAGGCGGAAGCCCGCCGCAAGGAGCTGTGGAGCAAGCTGGTGGTCGGTTCCAAGGTGCATGGCGTGGTTCGCCGCATCACCGACTTCGGCGCGTTTGTGGATATCGGCGGCATCGACGGCCTGGTGCATGTGACCGACGTGGCCTGGGGCCGGGTCAAGCATCCTTCCGACGTGCTGTCCATCGGCCAGGAAATCGAAGTCCTCATCCGGGATGTGGATGTGGAAAAGCAGCGGGTATCCCTGGGCTATAAGCAGCTGCAGCCCAAGCCCTGGACCATGGCGGATCAGAAGTATCCCGTTGGCTCCATCGTAGAGGGCAAGGTGGTGCGCATCGTACCCTTTGGCGCCTTTGTGGCACTGGAGCCCACCATCGACGGCCTGATCCACATTTCCCAAGTGGGCGTCAAGCGGATCGAAAAGGTAGAAGACGAGATCAACGTGGGCGACATGGTTCGCTGCAAGGTGCTGGATGTAAATCCCGAGGCTAAGCGCATCAGCCTGAGCCGGCGGGAAGTCATCCTGGAGGAGAATCCTGAGATCGCTGAGCAGCTGGCTGCCGAGCGCGCCGAGCGGGAGCGCATCGCCCAGGAGCGGGCTGAGCAGCGGGCCGCGGCCAACGAAGCCCGCGCCCGTCAGCAGCAGGAGCGCAGCGAGCGCAGTGAGCGGGCCGAGCGGGTCGAGCGGGCTGAGCGCGCCACCTCCGGCGAGCGCCGGGAGCGCCGTCCCCGCCGGGAGGACGCGGATTACGATCTGCCTCCCGTACAGCAGTCCACCACTTCCTTGGCGGATCTGTTCTCCGGCTTCAAGCCCATGGACGAGTAACGGGATAATGCATAGCAAAAGCCCCCAAGTTTTGGGGGCTTTTTTCTGTGGCAAGGGCGCGGCGCAGAGGGCTTTATGGAAGGGGATTGGCCCTTGGCCGGCTATTGGATGCGCTTTGCAAAACGGATCCGACGAGGCCGCCCTAGAGTAGGGGGGCGAACAAGCGGAGCACTTGCTGGGTGATCCGGTAGAAGAACCCGCCCTTGCACTCTTCCAGGCGCACCAGATGGCATTTTTGCAGGATATTCAGATAGTCCGCCTTGATGTCTTGGATGCAAGGGCAATCATACAGCAGGCACCCGCATTCAAAATGCAGATACAGGCTGCGATAATCCATATTGACGCTACCCACGGAGGCGATGCTGTCATCGGAAACGGACACCTTTGCGTGCATGAATCCCGGCGTAAATTCATAAATGCGCACCCCGGCTTCGATCAGCTCCGGATAATAGGAACGGGTGGTTTGATGGACGGGGGGTTTATCCGGGATGTAGGGGGTAATGATCCGCACATCCACGCCGCTTTTGGCGGCCAGGGTTAGGGCCCGCATCAGGATATCGTCTATGATAAGGTAGGGCGTGGCGATATACACATAGTCCTGGGCGGACTGGATGATACGAAGATAGGCGCTATGGCCGGTAAGCTCCTGGTCCATGGGGCTGTCCGCATAGGGCTGGACAATGCCCTGGCTGTCCTGGGAGAGAGGGGGAAGGTCCGTAGGATACAGGCTTAGCACCGAGCTGAGGTCCAGCTCTTCCCAATAATCCCACAGCTGCAAAAACATCAGCGTAAAGCTCCAGGCAGCCTTCCCTTGAAGGCATAGAGCAGCATCCTGCCAATAGCCGTGCTTTTCATAGGCGTTGATATATTCATCCGCCAGGTTTGCGCCTCCTGTAAACGCCACTTTGCCGTCGATCACCAGGATCTTGCGGTGGTCCCGCTGGTTTTGCACTGAGGACAGGAAGGGCTGGAAGGGATGAAACTTGCGGCATTGAATGCCTTTGGCTTCCAGGGTTTTATGGTAGTTGGAGGGCAGAGTCAAAAAGCAGCCCACATCGTCGTACATGATCCGCACGTCCACGCCTTCTTTGGCTTTACGCTCCAGGATCTCCAATACGGAATTCCACATGGTGCCTTCTTCGATGATGAAGAATTCCAGGAAGATGTATTTTTCGGCTTTTTCCAGCTCCGGCAGGAGCCGGGAGAAAAATACCTGGCCAGGGCTTAGGTATTCGCTTTGGGTATGGTCGTAAGCAGGGTAGCCGCAGGTGCCGTGCATATATTTGAGCAAAGGGCTGTACTTTCCCACGTTTCCGGAAAAGGCCATGCCGGATTCCGCGTTGGGCAGGTAGAAAATAGGCCGCAATACATCCCGACGCCTGGCCAAAAGCTTGCGCACATAATTGGTGCCCCTTTGCAGGCTATATAAAAGGTAGAGCAATCCGCCCACGATGGGTACCAGCAGAATCAAAAACACCCATGTTAATTTGGCGTTGGGGTCCCCTTGCTTGGAAATGATATGGAGCACTGTGCCGATGCTGATCACGGTCAACAAGCCCCGGAGGACTTCCGAGGTGGCGGAGGTACTGCTGATCAGGTAAAACAAAAAACCCGCCTGTAACAGGATTAAGATGGTCACAAAAAGCCTGCGTCGTACCAGGGCGCGTTTCCATTTCTGCTTCATGCATCTCCCCAAGCTCCATGCGTTCATTTTGGCGCAGCGATTCGCCGCCCTTGCACAAGCCTTGATACAAATCATTATAGCAGAAGAACAGCCTGCTGCCTAGCGTTTCCAGGACGCGGGCTATTCCCGGCCCATTTTGCGAAAACAGGACTGTCTCGTCCTGTAGAAATAAGCCCTTCGGGAGAGCCACGTTAGGGAACCCCCTTAAGAAAGGGCGGAGAAAGGACGCTGCAAAAGGAACACAGGCATACTGGGACGCCACCTTGCCGTTGTGGAGGATGCCCAGCCGGCGTGCGCCCCCCGGTTCATGCGACGATAAATGGCCCTGTGTCAATCCGGCTCAACCGAAGCGACGGCGTTTACAGGCAGGCCGAACAAAACGGCGAGCCAAGGCTGTTAAACGCAGCGCATTTCTTATGGCGCCGCTCCTTTATGGACGGCGCCGTAAGAAAACCATTTGAATGGATCGGCAAAGGCATGGATTTCCGCTGTGCAACGGGGCGGGGAACGGCCTTTGACATAAATCGATCCGTTTGATATTTTAGCCTTGACAATCGAATAAGAAAATGGTAAGATTATCATCGTTCGAGTGAGATCTGGGTGTGGCGCAGTTTGGTAGCGTGCTTGAATGGGGTTCAAGAGGCCGGAGGTTCAAATCCTCTCACCCAGACCAAAACAGGATCCGGTGGGTCCTGTTTTTATTTTGCTTGCAGGTTGTTCGAAGGCTGGGTCCGATTGCGGCCAAACATAAATCAACGGGAAACGCATAAATTTTTACTTGCCTTTTTCAGGAAAGATGCTACCCTTGTATTCGAAGGGAAAGAAAGGGAACCCGTATGGATTATGATATGCTTGTGAATTTGGCCATGGAAATGGGCTGTACCCTTATGGCCAGCGGCGCGGAAATATACCGAGTGGAGGAATCCCTAAACCGGCTTCTGGCAGCCTATGGCCGGCAGGACGCTCAGGTGTTCGCCATCCCCAGCTGCCTGATCGTCAGCTTGCAGGGGGAGGGCGGCCGTTCGGTGACCCGTATGTCCAGGATCCCGGCCCATGGGACGGATATCGAGCTCTTGGAACGGTGCAACGATCTATGCCGGCGCCTGTGCCAGCAGACGCCGCCCCTGGAAGAGGGGATCGCATCGGTGGATGCTTTGCGCATAGGCGCAAGGCGGTATCGGCCCATGCAGACCCTGTTCGGCTATGCGTTGGCCCCGGCTTCCTTTACCGCCCTGTTTGGCGGGGATCTGTGGGATAGCTTATGCGCGTTCCTATGCGGCGGCCTGGTGGGCTTGTGCTTGCAGGGGGGCGTAAAGTGGATGGGCCGCAATGTGTTTTTGCGGACCGTGGTATGCAGCGGGATCGCTGCGCTGCTTGCCTTGCTGCTATTCAACCTGGGCCTGGGCAACAATGTGGACCTGATCACCATCGGTACGTTGATGCTGTTGGTGCCGGGTGTCGCCATAACCAATTCCATGTGGGAGCTGGTGGCGGGGGATACCTATTCCGGCCTGAGCCGGATGGCAGAGGCGATTTTGGTGGCCACTGCCATTGCGCTGGGAGCAGCGGCCGGGCTGGGGCTTGGACAGCTGCTTTAGAAGCAAAGGAGGCGCTTGATGGTTACCGGTCTGCTGGAGCTTTGCCAGCGTTTTATCCTGCCGTGTTTTTATGCCTTTTCCGCCTGCGTTGGCTTTACCCTGATCTTTAACGTTCACGGAAAGGGCAAGGTGATCTGCGGGCTGGGAGGCGCCCTGGGATGGTTGGTCTATCTCCTGGTGGGGGAAAGCATCCTGGGGGCTTTTGTAGCTGCCCTGAGCATTGGGTTCTACTCGGAGATTATGGCCAGGCTTCGCCGTTACCCGGTGACAGGCTACCTTTTGATTTCCCTGTTGCCCCTGGTACCGGGGGGCGGCATTTATTACGCCATGCGCTACTGCGTGCTGGGGGATACGATGCTGTTTTTATCTACCCTACTGCACACCTTTGGCGTTGCCGCAGCCCTGGCAATAGGCGGGACCTTGTCATCCACCCTGTTCCGCAACGTCATCCTGCGGGCTTTGCCCCACAGAGGCGGATAGGGGGATGCAAGTTTCGGAAGGGGGAAACGGATGCAGGGAAGGTGTTCATTATTTAAGGAACGATCTGTTGGTTTCGTGTTTACCGCTTACAACCCAGGCGTTAATTTATTTTTTTGCTGAAAAAACATTGACCATCCGATCGTAACATGATATAACGAAAAATGTATTTTTGCCCTTGCGCCTTGGTTTGCAGGGCAAACGGAGGGATTATCATGCTGGGCGCGGCCTTGGGCGGAATAACGGGAGGCATACAGCTGTATCTGCTGATACTGGTTGCGGCCTCGGTAGAACAATGCAGTGTCAAAATATGGCCGCTGGTGGTGCAGTTCTTTTGCCCGATGATCGGCCTTGGCCTGTGCGCCATCCTATGGCGCAGCCAGATCTTACACTGTGCAATCGCCATGTCCGGGGTGCTCCTGGTGGGGGCTTTGGTAAAATGTATTGGTGTGCGCAGGAGAAAGAAGGATAGGGAATGAAATTGCTTGGTGAGTATTGGCTGTTGATCCTGGGCCTGCTAATGGGGATCGGCGGCTGGAGTTGGCGCCGGGCGCTGGGAAAGGGTGAGATATCCAAAAGCCGGAAAAAGAAAAGGCTTTGGGCTACCATTCTGATGCTGGCAGGCGGCTGGTGCTTTATGGTGCGGCTGTTGCAGCTGGTGTTCGGCACAAAGGAGGCGGAGGCCTTTTCCGTGAGCATATGGGCGCCCAGGATGCAGCTGGGCGGCATGACCATCAGTTCCACGGTGGTGGTCACCTGGGTGGTAATGGGCGTCCTGCTGCTGCTGGCCTTGCTGATCCGCATCTTTGTGATCCCCCATATGACCGACCGGCCCCATGGCGTACAAAACGTATTGGAGATCGCCGTGGAAGCCCTTTGCAAATATACCAAGAGCAACGTGGGGGACCTGGGGGATAACCTGCCTGCGTATTTGTTCACCGTAGCGGCCTTTATGATCGGCTGCGCTTCGGTGGAGCTGATGGGAGTACGGGCGCCTACGGCGGATATCACCATGACCTTTGCCATGGCCCTGATCACCTTTGTGCTGATCAACTATTACGGCATACGCAAAAAGGGCGTTTTCGGCCGGATCCGGTCCATGGCCCAGCCTACGCCCGTGGTGTTCCCCATCAAGATCGTTTCGGATTGCGCCGTTCCGGTATCCATGGCGTGCCGGCTGTTCGGCAACATGCTGGGCGGCATGATCGTAATGGATCTATTGTATTCCGCGTTGGGCAATGCCGCTGTGGGCATCCCCAGCGTGGTGGGCCTGTATTTCAATGTGTTCCACCCCTTGATTCAGGCGTATATCTTTATTACCCTGACCCTTACCTTTATCCACGAGGCCGTGGAATAAACGATTGCTTTGCTACAACGATAAGATATGGAGGATATGACAATGAATACTGGATTGACCGCCATCGCTGCCGCTCTGGCCCTGCTTCCCTGCACCGCTGCCGGCCTGGCCATGGGCCTTGCCACCGGCAAAGCCGTAGACGCCACCGCCCGTCAGCCGGAAGCTTCCGGAAAGATCAGCTCCACCCTGCTGTTGGGCCTGGCGCTTACCGAGTCCTGCGCGATTTACGGCTTTGTTTCCGCGCTGATCATTGCGTTTACAATGGCATAAGGAGCGATCGCTGTGGAATTATACCCCATTGATATTGCGATACATTTGCTGAATATTATCGTGCTGTACGTGCTGCTGCGGCTTCTGGTATGGAAGCCGGTGCGCAAGTTTATGGCGGGCCGGGAGGAACGGATCCAATCCCAGCTGGACCAGGCGGAAAAGGCCCAGGCGGAAGCCCAGGCCGCCCAGGCGGAATATACGCAAAAGTTGGCCGCTGCCCAGGCGACCTGCGAGCAGCTCATGGCGGAGGGCCGCAAGCAAGCGGCTGTATCCGGCCAAAAAATATTAGCCCAGGCCCAGGAGGAAGCGGGCCGCATCCTGGAAAAGGCCCATGCCGACGCCCAGGAGGAAAAGGTGCGGGCCATGGATGACGCAAAGGGCGAGCTGGCCCACCTGGCGGTGGAGCTGGCGGGACGGGTGTTGCGCTTTGACGAGGAGACCAAGTCCCGCATTGCCCAGGGCCGCAGCGACCGGAAGGGAACGCGGGAGGGCGTGCTGAAAACCGCCCGCCCCCTATCCAGCCAGGAGCAGGCCCAGGTTACCGCCCAGCTGGAGGAGCTTTTGGGCTGCGGGCTGAAATTGGATTGCCAGGTAGACCCGCAGCTGATTGGCGGATACGCGGCCTACATCGGGGGCAACGTATACGATTTCAGCTATGCTTCCCAGCTGGCTGCCATGAAGCAGCAGCTGGCGTAAGGGAGACGAATGATGTTACAATTCGATCCGGCCTCTATGGGGGCCTTTTTAGCAGAAAAGCTTGGGGCCTATGCGCCCCATATGGTCAAATACGAATACGGCACCGTGATCAGCTGCGGGGACGATATCGTGCGGATCCAGGGGCTTTCCCAAGCCAAATACGGGGAATTGCTGGCCTTTGAAAACGACGTGTACGGCATCGCCCTGGACATGGGGCTGGACGGGGTAAGCGCCGCGCTTTTAAGCCGGGGCGGCTTTGTGCCGCCGGGCAGCGTAGCCAAGGGAACCGGCAGGGTCGCGGATATTTGCGTTGGTAAGGAGCTGCTGGGTCGGGTTATCGACCCGTTGGGCAGACCGCTGGATTGCAAGCCCCTGGAGGGGCGTACCTTCCGCAGGCTGGAATCCCCGGCGCCTGCCATCATGGACCGGGCGCCGGTGGATACCCCTATTGAGACGGGTATTTTGGCCATCGACAGCATGATCCCCATCGGCCGGGGCCAGCGGGAGCTTATCATCGGCGACCGGCAAACGGGCAAAACCTCCATCGCCCTTGCGGCCATGATGAACCAGCAGAGCTCCAACGTAATATGCGTATACTGCGCCATCGGCCAGAAGGCCTCCAGCGTGGCCAACTTGGTGCATACCCTTCAGGAAAAGGGCGCCATGGAGCATACGGTGGTGGTGGCCTCCACCGCTGCGGACAGCGCCGCCATGCAGTATTTAGCCCCCTATGCCGCCTGCGCGGTAGCGGAGCATTTCATGTATAACGGCCAGGACGCCCTGGTGGTCTACGACGACCTGTCCAAGCACGCGGTGGCCTACCGGGCCATGTCGCTGCTGCTGCGGCGGCCCTCCGGCCGGGAAGCTTATCCCGGGGACGTTTTTTACCTGCACTCCAGGCTTTTGGAGCGGGCCGCCAGGCTTTGCGAGGAAAAGGGCGGCGGATCCATGACCGCCCTGCCCATCGTGGAGACCATGGCGGGGGATATCTCCGCCTATATCCCCACCAATGTGATCTCCATTACCGACGGCCAGATCTACCTGGAGAGCGAGCTGTTCCACGCGGGGGTGCGGCCGGCGGTCAACGTGGGCCTATCCGTATCCCGGGTGGGCCGCAGCGCCCAGCATCCCGCCATGAAAAAGGTCTCCGGCAACCTGCGCATGGAGGTAGCCCAGTATCGGGATATGGCGGTGTTCGCCCAGTTCGGCGCAGATGTGGACGCGGTTACGAAAAAGCTTCTGGACCGGGGCGACCGGATGACCGAATTGCTCAAGCAGCCCAAGGAGCAGATCCTGCGGCTTTCCGCCCAGACGGCCCTGCTGCTGGCATTTCAATGCGATGCGTATAAGGATGTGCCTGTAAAGGACATTTCCCGCTTTGAAGAGGGCCTGCTGGCGCATTTGGATAAAGCTCACGCCACGCTGGTACAGGGCATCGACAACAGCAAAGACCTGAACGACCACATGAAAGAAGCCCTTCGCAAGGCCATATTGGATTACGCGGAAAGCTGGGAGGCTTAGACCATGCAGACCGTCAGCGAGATCCGACACCATATCCATGCGGTGACCCAGACCCGTAAGATCACCAGCGCCATGGAGACGGTTTCTTCTGCTAGAATGAAGAAATTCGCGGTGCACATCCCCTACAATAATACCTATTACCAGCGGCTGCAATCCGTCATGAAGGATATCCTGGCCTCTTCCCAGGATGTGAATCATCCCTATTTGCTCCGGCATCGGGGCCACCGCCACACCTATATCGTTATCGCGGGGGATAAGGAAATGGCGGGCAGTTACAACGCCAATATCCTGCGGATGGCCTATGAGGAGATCCGCAAGGATCCGGATTGCAACGTGGTAACCGTGGGCATTATCGCCACCCGCTTTTTTCGCAAGCGGGGGATCGAGCCCATTTTCGACGTACAGGGCATTGCCCAGAACCCCACCCTATATAACGCTTCCCAGCTGGCGTTGCCGGTGATGGAGCTGTTTGATAAGGATAAGACCGACGAAATTTTCGTGTTCTACACCCTGTATGCCGGGCCGGACGGCAGGCCGGTGAACGCCCCCCATAAGGCGCGGCTTTTGCCCATACGGCTGCGGGATTATGAAAAGGTCCAGGCTACGGAGGAGCTGCGGGATGTGATCTATAATCCCTCCCCCCAGGAGGTGTTCGATCAGCTGGTGCCCCAGTTCATCATATCCCGGCTTTTTGATAACCTGGTGCAATCCTATGCAGCGGAACATTATGCCCGTATGAACGCCATGCAGAGCGCCACCCGGAATGCGGATACGCTGCTTAAGCAATTGCAGCTGGACCTGAACATGGCCCGGCAGACCCAAATCACCAATGAGATCGCGGAAATCAGCAGCAGCAGCGTTGCCATCGAGGATGCACGATCCAAGAAAAAGGAGGAGCCACCTATGGAACAGGGGCTGGAAAAAGCCATTATTTCAAAGATCAGCGGGCCTGTGTTGACCGTACAGTATCCGCCCTCGGAAAGCTTTCGGCTCCATGACCTGTTGGTCACGGAAAATGAGGTGCATCTGGAGGTGGCCTCCCATACCTCCAACGGGGAATGCAAATGCATTGCCATGGAATCCACCTATGGCCTGCACTGCGGCATGGCGGTATCCAATACCGGCGCCTGCATCCAGGTTCCCGTTGGGGAGCAAACCCTGGGGCGGGTGGTGGATGTGCTGGGGAATCCCCTGGATAAAGGCCCTGCCCTTACCGGGGAACGCTGGGGCATCTACCGGGACGCGCCCGCCTTCCAAGACCTGAGCCCCAAGACCACCTTCTTCGAGACCGGCATCAAGGTGATCGATCTTTTGACCCCGTATGCAAAGGGCGGAAAGATCGGCCTATTCGGCGGGGCAGGGGTGGGCAAGACCGTGCTGATCCTGGAGCTCATCTACAACATCGCCAAGGAGCATGGAGGCTATTCCGTATTCACCGGGGTAGGGGAGCGAAGCCGGGAAGGCAACGACCTGATCCACGATATGCGCTCCTCCGGGGCCATCTCAAAGACCGCCATGGCCTTTGGCCAGATGAACGAACCTCCGGGATCCCGTATGCGGGTGGCCATGACCGGCCTTACCATGGCAGAGTATTTCCGGGATCGGATGAACCAGGATGTGCTCCTGTTCATCGATAATATCTTCCGCTATGTACAGGCTGGTAACGAGGTATCCGCCATGCTGGGGCGTATGCCCTCGGCGGTGGGCTATCAGCCTACCCTGGCGGAGGAATTGGGCGAGCTGGAGGAGCGCATCACTTCCACCAAAAACGGGTCCATTACCTCCGTGCAGGCCATCTATGTGCCGGCGGACGACCTGACCGACCCTGCGCCAGCCACCATTTTCTCCCATTTGGACGCCACCACGGTGCTGTCCCGGCATATTGCAGAAATGGGCATCTATCCTGCGGTCAGCCCCTTGGAATCCTCCTCCCGTACGTTGGATCCCTCCATCGTGGGCCAGGAGCATTACGAGGTTGCCCGGCGGGTGCAGGCCTGCTTGCAGCGGTATAATGAGCTGAAGGATATCATCGCCATCCTGGGTATGGACGAACTGAGCGAGGAGGATCAAAAGACCGTATACCGGGCCAGAAAGCTCCAGCAGTTTTTGTCCCAGCCCATGCATGTGGCGGAAGCCTTTACCGGCAAACCCGGCCGTTTCGTACCCCTGGCGGATACCATCCGCAGCTTCAAGGCCATCGTGGACGGCCAGGTGGATCACCTGCCGGAATCCGCCTTTACCATGGTAGGAGATATCGACGAGGCCATCGCCAAGGCGGAGGAGATGGAAAAGAATGGCTGACAACACCTTTCCCTTTGAAATCCTGACCCCAGAGCACCGGTTCTTTTCCGGGGAGATCGAGGCCCTGACCTTTACCGCAGACGATGGGGAATGGACCATCCTAAAAAAACACGCGCCCATGATCGTGGTGCTGCGTCCAGGTGCGCTGAAGATCAAGCAGGATGGGAAATGGCGGGAAGCCATCAATTCTGAAGGCTATATGGAGGTGGCGCCCAAGGCCACCGTCCTGTTTGCCCAAACCTGCGAATGGCCGGAGGACATCGACCGGAAGCGGGCGGAGCGGGCGAAGGAACAGGCGGAGGAGGCCCTGCGGCAAAGCCACAGCCAGGCCCAATTCCGCGCCAACCAGATCATGCTGGCCCGGGCCATGGCCCGGCTGCGCAATACCCACAGCCGCGTAAATTTGGACTAACCCAGCCAACCACAGGGAGGTCACCATGCTCACGATCCCCATCCCCGGTAGAAGCGCCTTGCAGCTTCAGCATATTGTTTTGGACTATAACGGCACCATTGCCTTGGATGGGGAACTCATGCCCGGCGTGGAAGATCGGCTGACGCGGCTGGCAGCCGCCGCGACCATTCACATCCTGACAGCGGACACCCACGGCACCGTGCGGGCCAAATGCGGCCATCTCAACGCCCAGATCCAAACCTTCCCCCAGGAGGGCGCAGCCCTGTGTAAGGCCAGGATCGTCCAGACGCTGGAAGGGGGCGTATGCTGTATTGGAAACGGCTACAACGACCTGGAAATGCTGCGGGAGGCCCAGCTGGCCATCGGCATCCTGGGGGCCGAGGGCATGTTCCCGGGGTTGATGGCCCATATGGACGTATTGGTTACCTCGCCTCTGGACGCCCTGGACCTGCTCCTGTACCCTCGGCGGCTCCAGGCTACCCTGCGCAGCTAAAAGAAAAGCACGATTGCCGTGCATTGAAGAATCCATATCGTGATCAGCCGGCCTCGGCGGGGCGTCCCGTCAGGGGCCGGCTGATGTTTTTTTGTACGTTTATCGAGCATGTTAGGCGGCTACGCCTGTTCCAACTGTTCGTCAAAATAGAATAGCTCTTCAAATTTTTTATCCAAGGCGATGCAAAGGGTTAAAGCCAATTTTGCAGTTGGATTGAATTGTCCTGTCTCAATGGAGCTGATGGTATTTCGAGAAACGCCCACCAACTTCGCCAAAGCTGTTTGGGAAAGCTTTTTTTCCGCTCGGGCTTCCCTTAATCGGTTGCGCAAGATCAGCGAATCATCCATGGCGCATTATCCAAATAATAAAAAGGAAACAAGCCCTATTGTGGCAACGAGGCTGCTGGCAAGCCCTAAAAACAATATTTTTTTCTTTTTTGCAATCCTGTATTGATACCAAGAAATCCCCGCCAAATAGCCAAAGAGAATGGTGCAATCATCAAAGAAAGGCTCCCCTTGCATTGCTTTTATTACGGAAAATAAACCGCATAAGCAACAAACCATTGCGCCGCCGAAACCAAAACTGTTGCGCATTTCCTGGCGCTCCCGCTCATCAAAGTATTGGTTTTCCGCTCTGCTTTTTTCAAGTATCGCTTCTTTTTGCATGGTATGCCTCCTAAAACTATGCAAAGTTTTCTTGGCATATTATATCATTGCCAAGTATACTTTGCAATCTATTCCACAATTGATAAAAGCAGCAAGCTAGATACTGCGGCATTTCAAATCTCTGGAGGAATCCCCCTGAAACAAGGCGATCCATGGGGAATTTTGCCCGGCCTCTTTTTTTGAACCCGTAATTGTAGTATAATGCAGAATGGAATGAGAGGTATATATGGCGAAGAACCAAAAATCTGCGTCCGGCTCCCAAAGGGGGGCGCAGAAGCAAGCGCTGGAAAAAAATAAAAGGGTCAAGCGGGAGATCACAGGCGTTTTATTGATCGCTTTGGGCCTGTTCTTGGCCGCCAGCTTATACGTGGATGCGGTGGGCATCGTAGGCCAGGCTGCCAGCCGGGTCTGTTTTGGTTTGTTTGGGATCCTCACCTATGCGCTTCCCTTGATCGTGATCGCCTTTGGCATCCTGGCCATCGCCTCCTCCACGGGGAATGGGGTGGCAGGCTCTTCTTTGGTGCTGTGTAGCCTGGGGGTGGTGTGCCTTTTGGTGCTGCTCCATGCCAATGTCCGCAGCGCCACGGACAACATCGGCCTTTGGGATTATTATATGGACGCATATCAGTTCGGCAGCGCCCTGCAAAAGGGCGGCGGGCTGATTGGTTCCCTGTTGGCATATCCGGCCCTGGTGTTTTTGGGGTTGGTGGGCACCAATATTTTCTTCATCGCCGCGCTGTTGATCCTCTTTTTGGCCATCACCAAAATTTCCCTGCGGGCAACCGGGGAAAAGGTGGGCAAACAGCTGAAAACCAGCGCATCCAATATGGCGGAGCGGGCGGAGGAGCGCAAACATAGCCAGCAAAGCCCCTCGGTTTTGGCGGAGAAAATCGACGTAAGCAAGCAAAACCTGTTTACCGAGGTGATGGAGACCGGCGGCCGCCCCCGTCGAGGCGGGCGGAAAACCGGCATTAAGGTGGAGCGCAGGCCGGTGGAGCAGGATGCCGGCAACCCGCAGCTGGACGATCTGACCTATTTTCCGGCCAGCGGGACCCTGCCCAGGAAGCCGGAGGAGGATGACGATCCCTTCGATATCCTGGCCGGGGTGGAGGTGCATACAGCCCAGGCGCCCCGCCACAAATCCGGCATGACGGTGGGCGATCTGAAGGCCGCCCAGGATGCTTCCCGCAAGGAAAAGCAAGCTCCGCCCAGCCAGTCCCAGGAGGACGAGGATGGGGAGGATGCGCCTGTGTTGCCCAACCAGGATGTGGAGGTGCTGGAATACCAGCGCCCGCCTTATACCCTGCTGAACCTGCCGAAGGAACAGTTTGACGGCTTGGATAACCCGGCGGAGAACGCGAAACTCCTGATCGACACCCTACAGAGCTTCCATATCTCCGCCAAGATCATCAACATCACTGTGGGGCCCGTGATCACCCGGTATGAATTGCAGCCCGCCCAAGGGGTGCGGGTCAACCGGATCACCACCCTTTCGGACGATATCGCTTTGGCGCTGGCAGCGCCCCGGGTGCGCATCGAAGCGCCCATCCCGGGGAAATCCGCCATCGGCATCGAGATCCCCAACCGGGAGACCCAACCCGTGCTGCTCAGAGAAGCGGTGGAGTCTCCGGAATTCCAGCAGGCCAAGTCCCCCCTGTGCTTTGCCCTGGGTAAGGACATCGCTGGAAAGGTGGTATGCGCGGATCTGGACCGGATGCCCCACCTGCTCATCGCAGGCTCCACGGGCAGCGGCAAGAGCGTGTGCATCAACGACATCATTCTGAGCCTGATCTACCATACGGCCCCTTGCGATCTAAGGATGATCCTGGTGGATCCCAAGAAAGTGGAGCTGAAGGTATATTCGCCCTTGCCCCATTTGCTTTTGCCTGTGGTGACGGATGCGAAAAAGGCGGCGGGCGCTTTGAAATGGGCGGTGCGGGAGATGGAACAGCGCTATTCCAAGATGTCCCAATGCAACGCCCGGGACCTGAACCGTTACAATTCCCTGCAGGAGGACCCTGCCCACCGGATGCCCCGGCTGGTGATCATCATCGACGAGCTGGCGGATCTGATGATGGTGGCGGCCAAGGACGTGGAGGAGGCCATCTGCCGGATTGCCCAGCTGGGCCGGGCGGCAGGCATCCATTTGATCGTGGCCACCCAGCGGCCCTCCACGGATATCATCACCGGCCTGATCAAGGCCAACATCCCCAGCCGGATCGCCTTGACGGTGTCCTCGGCGGTGGATTCCAGGGTCATCATGGATTGCAGCGGCGCAGAAAAATTGTTGGGCCGGGGCGATATGCTCTTCCACGCAAACGGGGCCAGCAAGCCCCTGCGGGCCCAGGCCGCCTTTGTCAGCGACGAGGAGGTGGAGCGGGTTATGGACTTCTTTACGGAGCACGCCACCGCCCCCAGCACCCAATATACGGACCTGTCCCTGGAGGATATGGAAACCGAGCTGGAAAACGGCGGCCCTGCCCAGGGCAATGGGAAGCAGGAGGACGACCTGCTGCCGGATGCGGTGCGGGTGGTAATGGAAAGCGGACAGGCTTCCATCTCCATGATCCAGCGCAGGCTGCGGGTGGGATACGCCAGGGCAGCCCGCCTGGTGGACATTATGGAACAGAAGAAGATCGTCAGCGGGTTTGACGGAAGCAAGCCCCGGCGGCTGCTGATCAGCCAAGCGGAATATGCGGAAATGTTCGGCAACCAAGCGCAAGGGATACAGGAGGATGAAGAATGAAGGTAGGCATGGTTTCCCTGGGATGCTCTAAAAACCGGGTGGACAGCGAATATATCCTGGCAGCCTTGACCAATCAGGGCTTTACCATCACCGCCGACCCGAAGGAGGCGGAGGTGATTTTGGTGAACACCTGCGGCTTTATCGATCCGGCCAAGGAGGAATCCATCAACACCATCCTGGAGATGGCCGCCTATAAGGAGACCGGCCGCTGCAAATTGCTGGTGGGCACGGGCTGCCTGACCCAGCGGTATGAGAAGGAGCTGCGGGAGGAGCTGCCCGAGCTGGACCTGCTCTGGGGCGTCAAGGATCCCCAGGGTCTGGCGCGGAAGGTAGCGGAGCTGGCTGGGTTTCCCCAGCCGCAGACTCCCGGCTGCTGCCCCCGGATCCTGACCACGCCCCGGTATTCCGCTTATCTGCGCATTGCGGACGGCTGTGACAACCGCTGCGCCTATTGCGCCATTCCCCTGATCCGGGGGCCGCGCAAAAGCGTGCCCATGGAGGATGCGCTGGCGGAAGCAAAACGCCTGGCGGAAGGCGGCGTAGTGGAGCTAACGGTAATCGCCCAGGATACCTCCGCCTATGGCAGCGACCTTTACGGCAAGCCCATGCTGCGGGAGCTGCTGCTGGAGCTGTGCAAGATCCCCGGCCTCCATTGGATCCGGGTGCTCTATACCTATCCCAATACGGTGGATACCGACCTGATCGACGCCATGGTGCGGGAGCCCAAGCTGGTGCCCTACCTGGATATGCCCATCCAACACATCGCGCCGGATATCCTGCGGCGCATGAACCGGCATGGCACCGCGGAGCACATCCGTAAGATCGCGGCCTACGCCCGGGAGGCCAGCCCGGACTTTATCCTGCGCACCACGGTGATCGCCGGCTTCCCGGGGGAGACGGAGGAAGAATTCGACCAATTGACCGAATTTTTGCAGTCCCATCCCTTCGACCGGCTGGGCGCCTTCGCCTATTCCCAAGAGGAAAATACCCCTGCGGCCCAGATGCCGGATCAGGTTCCGGATGAGGTGAAAGCAAAGCGTCTGGACCGTATCATGACCGCTCAGCAAGCGGTTTCCCTGGTTTGCAACCAGATCCGTGTCGGCCGGACGTACGAGGTTTTGGTGGACGGGGTCCAAGGCGACCTGTGCTTTGGCCGCTCCTATGGGGAGGCCCCGGAGGTGGACGGCTGCATCCGCTTCTACTACCAGGGGCCGGCACCGAAGCCCGGCACCTTCGTGCAGGTCCGCATCAACCAGGCCGGGCCCTATGACCTTTGGGGCGAAATGGTGGTTCAGGAACCATAATCGATACATAGAATTTTAGCCGGAAGGAAGTGTTCCTGTGTTAAAAAACATGAACCTGCCCAATAAGCTTACCCTGCTGCGGATCATCCTGGTGCCCGTTTTCATCGCCAGCTTTTACCTTTCCGTCAGCTGGCGGAATTATCTCGCCGCATTGTTATTTGTAGGAGCCTATGCGACGGATATGCTGGATGGCCGCATCGCCAGGAAGCGGAACCTGATCACGGATTTCGGCAAGCTCATGGACCCCATGGCGGATAAGCTCCTCTCCGTGAGCGCCCTGATCATGCTCACCGCCATGGATATGCTTCACCCGGTGGCGGTGATCCTCATCGTGGGCCGGGAGTTCTTCATCAGCGCGTTTCGGCTGGTGGCGGTGGAAAAGGGCGTGGTCATCGCGGCCAGCGGCCTGGGGAAAGCCAAGACCGTTTCCCAGTTCATCGCCATTACCCTGACGCTGCTACAAGCCCCCATCCGAAGCCTTTTGGGCGGCTTCCCTCTGGACCTGGCGGTCATGTGGATCTCCGTGCTGCTTACGGTGGTTTCCGGGGTGGATTACGTTGTAAAGAACAAGAATGCCGTCCGGTTTGATTGAAGAGAAACGAGGAAGCGCATTATGCATAACCTAACCGCAGAGATCCTGTCCGTGGGCACGGAATTGCTCATGGGGCAGATCCTGGATACCAATGCCCAGTACATTTCCCAAAGGCTGACGGAAGTGGGCATCAACCAGTACTACCGCACCACCGTGGGGGACAACCGCCAACGGCTGCAGGAGACCATTCAGCAGGCCCTGGGCCGGGCGGACCTGGTGATCCTTACAGGCGGGCTGGGGCCCACGGAGGACGACCTGACCAAGGAGACCGCAGCGGCGGTGCTGGGGCATACGGATTTTACCATCGACGAGACCAGCAAGGCCCGGATGTATCAGCGGTTTGTCCATTACAATCACGCCATGCCGGAAAACAACCTGAAGCAGGTCATGTTTCCAAAGGGCGCCATCATCCTGCCAAACGATTATGGAACCGCCCCCGGCTGCATTTTGGAAAAAGAGGGCAAAGCCATCATCCTTTTGCCCGGCCCGCCCAGGGAGATGCGGCCCATGTTCGACGCCAGCGTGATGCCCTATCTGTGCCGGGAGAGCCATGGCCAGCTCTATTCCCGGGTGCTCCGGGTGTACGGCATGGGGGAATCCATGGTGGCGGAGCAGCTGGGGGATCTGATCGACCAGCAGACCAATCCCACCATCGCTACCTACGCCTTAACAGGCGAGACCACCATCCGGGTAACCGCCCGCTGCAACAGCGACCGGGAAGGGGAAGAACTGCTGCGCCCCATGATCCGGCAAATCCAGGACCGGCTGGGCAGCGTGGTATACGCCACCCACGGGGAACCGCTGGAGCGGGTCTGCGCCGGGCTATTGGAACAGGCGGGCAAGACCCTGGCGGTGGCGGAGAGCTGCTCCGGCGGAATGCTGGCTTCCACCCTGGTGTCCGTGGCGGGAAGCTCCGCCTGGTTTTTAGAGGGCTGCGTCACCTACTCCAATGCCGCCAAGATGCGGCGGCTGGGGGTGCGGGAGGATACCCTGGCAAGCCATGGGGCCGTCAGCCGGGAAACCGCCCTGGAAATGGCCCGGGGGATGCGGGAGAGCGCAGGCGCGGATCTGGCCCTGGCCACCACGGGGATCGCAGGCCCCGGCGGCGGTACGGCGGAAAAGCCGGTGGGCCTGGTGTATGTGGCCCTGTGCGGCGAAGCGGGGGAATATGTCCACGAAATGCATTTTGCCGGCGACCGGGAACGGATTCGGGGCGCGGCGGTGCTGGAAGGGCTGGACATGCTGCGCCGCTATCTGACAGGGATGCTGGAAGCGTGATCAACGAGCAGGAAGGGCGCGGGCAGCCGCCGGCGCAGAGGAACGGAACCGAATTCATTACTACCCAGAAAAGGAGCTCGATATCCCATGATGGAAAAAGAAAAAGCCCTGGAAATGGCCCTGAGCCAAATAGAAAAGCAATTCGGCAAAGGCGCCATCATGAAGCTGGGGGATGCGGCTGCCAAGATCAGCGTATCCACCATTTCCACCGGTTGCCTGGCCCTGGACCTGGCCTTGGGAGTGGGCGGCGTGCCCCGGGGCCGGATCATCGAGATCTACGGCCCGGAATCCTCCGGTAAGACCACCATTGCCCTGCACGTGATCGCGGAGGCCCAAAAGGCTGGCGGCGCGGCAGCCTTCATCGACGCGGAACACGCCCTGGATCCGGTTTACGCGGAAAACTTGGGGGTCAACGTGGAGGATCTGTATGTATCCCAGCCGGATACCGGCGAACAGGCGCTGGAGATCACCGAGGCGCTGGTGCGCAGCGGGGCCATCGACGTGGTGGTCATCGACTCGGTGGCGGCCCTGGTGCCCAAGGCGGAGATCGAGGGGGATATGGGGGATTCCCATGTGGGCCTGCAGGCCCGGCTGATGAGCCAGGCCCTGCGCAAGCTGGCGGGGGTGATCAGCAAGTCCAATACCATCGTCATCTTCAACAACCAGCTGCGTGAAAAGGTGGGCGTGATGTACGGCAACCCGGAGACCACCACCGGCGGTAAGGCCCTGAAATTCTATGCCTCCATCCGCATGGACGTGCGCAAGATCGACGTGATCAAAAACGGCACCGATATCGTGGGGAACCGTACCCGGATCAAGGTGGTCAAAAATAAAGTGGCCCCGCCCTTCAAGCAGGCGGAATTCGATATTATCTACGGGGAAGGCATCTCCAACGAAAGCGCGATCCTGGATCTGGCCGTGGAGCGCAAGATCATCACCAAGACCGGCGCCTGGTATTCCTACGGGGATATGCGTATGGCCCAGGGCCGGGATAACGCCAGGCTGTTCCTGAAGGATAACCATGAGCTGTGCCAGGAGATCGAGTCCAAGATCCGGTCTATGCAGGACGTGCCCACCCCAAAGCCCAAGGGCGCCCCGGCGCGGGAACCCATGGAGGAGCCGGCGGATTGACCTTGCCCGAATCCCCCTGACCAAGATTGGGAAATCTTGGCATTTTATGGAAAAAACTCATAGGCACCCCCTTGGGTGCCTTGACTTTTATTTCTAAAGCAGGTAAAATCGGTATGAGTAATTATGGCGGTGTGTAATCCCGTGAAATCTTTTCATTGGATTCAGTCCATACATGCTGGATAATTTACGCTCACCTTGTAAAATAATCGATTACAAAACACGCTTGGAGGTGGATATTCGCCGTGATGGATTTTTTGCTCCCGATTATCATCGGGGTTGTGTGCTCCGTTGTATTCTTCTTTGCTGGTTATGTTTACCGGCGTAACATTGCCGAGGCGAAGGTCGCAAAGGCAGAGGACGCCGTTAAAAAAATGATAGACGATGCGCAAAAGCGCGCGGAAACCATTAAAAAAGAGACCATACTTGAGGCCAAGGAAGAAGCCTACAAAATCAAGAGCGAGAGCGAGAAGGATTTGCGCGACCGGCGCAATGAGCTCCAGCGGTCCGAACGCCGGCTGGCCCAGCGGGAAGAAACCCTGGATAAAAAAATGGATGGAATTGAGCAGCGGGAAGCCCAGCTGAACGAAAAATTCAAAGAAGCGGAAAAGGTCGAAGCTGCCGCCAAAGAGATCCATGAACGCCAGTTAAAGGAGCTGGAAACGATCTCCGGCTTGTCGATGGACGAGGCAAGAGAGATCCTTTTGGGGAACGTGGAGCGGGAGGCCCGGCATGACGCGGCGCTGATGCTCCGGGAGATCGAAGCAAAAACCAAAGAAGAAGCGGATAAACGCGCCCGTAACATCATTTCCCTGGCGGTGCAGCGCTGCGCTGCGGACCATGTGGCGGAGGCCACGGTATCCGTGGTGCCCCTGCCCAACGATGAAATGAAGGGCCGTATCATTGGCCGGGAGGGCCGGAATATCCGCACCCTGGAAACCGCCACCGGGGTGGACCTGATCATCGACGATACGCCGGAAGCGGTCATCCTTTCCGGCTTTGACCCGGTTCGCCGGGAAATCGCCCGGATCGCCCTGGAAAAGCTGATCCTAGACGGCCGGATCCATCCTGCCCGCATCGAGGAGATGGTGGAGAAGGCCCGCAAGGAAGTGGACGCCCAGATCCGGGAAGCGGGCGAACAGGCCCTGTTCCAGGTTGGGCTTCACGGCCTGCATCATGAGCTGGTCAAGCTGCTGGGCCGGCTGCGGTACCGCACCAGCTACGGCCAGAACGTATTGAAGCATTCCATCGAGGTGGCCCATCTGGCGGGGATCATGGCTTCTGAGATCGGCGCCAACGTGGCCCTGGCCAAGCGAGCGGGCCTGCTGCATGATATCGGCAAGGCGGTAGACCACGAAGTGGAAGGCCCCCATGCCCAGATCGGCGCGGACCTGGCGAAAAAATACCGGGAGAACAATCAGATCATCCATGCCATCCAGGCCCACCATGGGGATGTGGAGCCAAGCACTGTGGAAGCGGTCTTGGTGCAGGCGGCAGACGCCATTTCCGCCGCGAGGCCCGGCGCCCGGCGGGAGACCCTGGAAAATTACATCAAGCGTCTGGAGAAGCTGGAGGAGATCGCCAATTCCTTCGAGGGCGTGGATAAATCCTTTGCCATGCAGGCTGGCCGTGAGGTACGCATCCTGGTAAAGCCCGAGAGCGTCAACGACGCGGATACCATCCTGATGGCCAAGGATATCGTGAAACGGATCGAGGCAGATCTGGAATACCCGGGCCAAATCAAGGTAAACGTGATCCGGGAGACCCGGGCTGTGGAATATGCGAAGTAGCAGGAACCAATTCCTGCACAGGAAAGAGCCGTTGGCAGGGCAGCCTTGCCAACGGCTTTGCTGCATTTGAATGAAAGGATGGGGTCGATATGGAAGCCGTTCCCATTGCGGATGGGCATTGCGATTTTCTTTACTACATGCTGCATGAGGGCTGGGATATCGGACAGCCTGCCGGTAGACAGGCTGTTTCCATCCCCTATATGGAGGCATCCAACGTTGCTTTGCAATTTTTTGCCGCTTGGATCGACGGGGAGGCAAAGCAAAGTGGTCTGGGCCAATGCTTGGACCTGATCGACGCATACTGGCGTATGCTGGAGCAGCACCAGGACAGGCTGGAACCGCTTACGTCGGCATTTCAGCCCGGAAAGGGGAAGATCGCCACCGTGCTCACCATCGAAGGCGGGGAGGGGATCGATGGAAGCCTGGAAGCCCTGCGGATGTTCTACCGGCTGGGGGTTCGGGCCATGACCCTTACCTGGAACTATAGCAATAGCCTGGCGTCCCCGGCTATGCGGCGGGCCAACAAGGGCCTGACGGAAACGGGACGCAGGGTGGTGCGGGAAATGCACCGGCTGGGCGTCGCCTTGGATGTGGCCCATTTGAGCGACGCAGGGATAGACGAGGTATTGGCTTCGGCCGAACGGCCGATTTTTGCGTCCCATTCCAATGCCCGTTCCGTATGCCAGCACCGGCGTTCCCTGCAAGACCGGCATATTCGGGAGATCGCCCAATGCGGCGGGGTGATCTGCGTAAATTATTATCCGCCCCAGCTTTCCCAGCTTCCTTCCGCTGCCTGCGCTCAGGATGTGGCCCGGCACGCGGCCTATATTGCGGGCCTGGCGGGGGCGGAGCATGTGGCCCTGGGCTCGGATTTTGACGGCATGTGGGAATATCCCCAGGATCTCAAAACCCAAGAGGATCTGCCCAATGTGTTATGCGCCCTGGAAAAAGCCGGGTTTTCCCAGCAGGAGATCCGGAGCATTGCCTATAACAATCTGCACGATTATATCCTGCAATTTGTGTAGAATGTGACCAGGCCGGAGAGAATCAGAAAAATCTGCCCATTTGGCTTGCATCCGGGCGCATATCTATGGTATCATGCTTGGGGAAGGGTGGAAATTGTTTTTGTTTTTCGTTTGCCCGCAAAGGGGAACGGCGTCGATTCAAAGCCCGTTTCTTCCAGCAGAATGCGGCCTTTTAGGACCGGCCAGCTCAACGCCGCGGGGAAACGGGATGGAAGTGCGCAATGCCTTTCCGCCGCCCTCTCCACCGGGCTTATTTTTACGTAAGGAATCATAAAAAAAGGCAATTCTAACAGGATAAGGACCGACAACGCATCCAGCATAAAAAATAAAAAAAGGAAGGAACGAAGGCATGAAGGCATATGCAGCCCCAGTAGAACAGGTGATCGCAGAATATGGATCGGATCCCAAGGGCCTTTCCAGCCGGGAGGCCATGCGTCGGCTGGAAAAATACGGACGAAATAAGCTGAAAGAAGCGCAGAAGGAATCCCTGTTCCATCGGTTTTTGGACCAATTGAAGGATCCTATGATCCTGATCCTGCTGGCTGCGGCCGCCGTATCCGCCATTACGGCCATCTACAGCCAGGAGGGTTTGGGGGAGGTGGCGATCATCCTGGCGGTGGTGCTGATCAACGCCGTATTAGGGGTGTATCAGGAGAGCAAGGCGGAAAAGGCCATTGAAGCCCTGCAGGCTATGACCGCCGCCACCAGCAAGGTTTTGCGGGATGGGGAGCTCCTTCACCTAAAAAGCGAGGAGCTGGTGCCCGGGGACGTGATCCTGCTGGAGGCGGGGGATGCGGTGCCGGCGGACGGAAGGCTGCTGGAAAGCGCCAGCCTAAAGATAGAAGAGGCGGCCCTAACCGGTGAAAGCGTGCCGGTGGATAAGGACATCCAGCCCCTGGACGCTCAAACGGGGGACGTGCCCCTGGGGGACCGGAAGAACATGGTCTATATGGGCAGCACCGTGGTATATGGCCGGGGCAGGGCCATCATTACAGGCACCGGGATGGATACGGAGATGGGAAAGATCGCCGGGATCCTGTCCCAGGCGGAGGATAACCAGACCCCCTTGCAGATCAAGCTGGCCCAGCTGAGCCGGATCCTGAGCTGGCTGGTGATGGGGATCAGCGTGTTTATTTTCGTGTTTTCCCTGCTAAGGGCTGGGGACTTCCACCTGAACGCGGTGGTGGATACCTTTATGATCGCCGTAAGCCTGGCGGTGGCGGCGGTGCCCGAGGGCTTGGCGGCGGTGGTAACGGTGGTCCTGTCCATTGGGGTCACCAACATGTCCAAGCGCAATGCGGTGATCCGTCGGCTTACCGCCGTGGAGACCCTGGGCTGTGCCCAGATTATTTGTAGCGATAAGACCGGCACCCTGACCCAGAACAAAATGACCGTGGTGGATAGCTACGGGGCCATTGCACAGACCCAACGGGCCATGTCCCTATGTTCGGACGCGGCGCCGGATTCCAGCGGCGCGGCGGTGGGCGAGCCCACGGAATGCGCCCTGGTGAACTGGGCGGCAAAGGAGGGCCAGCCCAAGCCGGCATTGGAGGCGGAAATGCCCCGGGTCGGGGAAGCGCCCTTTGACAGCGACCGAAAGATGATGACCACCCTGCATCAGAGCAGCCATGGCATTGTACAGTATACCAAGGGTGCGCCCGATGAGGTGCTCAAGCGCTGCGGGTATTATGAAAAGGACGGGCAGGCGCTTCCTTTGACCGAGCAGGTCCGGGAGGAGATCCTGGCCGCCAACAAGGCCATGGCGGACCGGGCTTTGCGGGTGCTGTGCGCGGCCAAGCGGCTGTATTCGCAAATGCCCCAGGATTTGTCGCCGGCCGCGCTGGAGCAGGATATGATCTTCCTGGGCCTGGCGGGCATGATCGACCCCATTCGCCCGGAGGTGCTGGACGCCATCGCCCTGTGTAAAAAAGCCGGGATCCGTCCCATTATGATCACAGGGGACCACCGGGATACGGCCGTGGCCATCGCCAACGAGCTGGGCATCCTGGGGGAGGGCCAAGCGGCCATTACCGGCGCCGAGCTCAACGAGATGGACGACGCGACCCTGGAGGCTTCCGTGGATCGCTACAGCGTCTATGCCCGGGTGCAGCCGGAGCATAAGGTGCGCATCGTCAACGCCTGGCGCAAGCGGGGCTGCGTAACCGCCATGACCGGGGACGGGGTCAACGACGCGCCCTCCATCAAAAGCGCGGATATCGGCGTAGGCATGGGCATCACCGGCACGGACGTGACCAAAAACGTGGCGGATATGGTGCTGGCGGACGACAATTTCGCCACCATTGTAGGCGCGGTGGAGGAAGGCCGGCGGATCTATGACAACATCCGCAAATCCATCCAGTTCCTGCTGGGCTCCAATATGAGCGAGGTATTGAGCATCTTCCTGGCCACCCTGCTGGGCTTTGTGATCCTCAAGCCTTCCCATCTATTGTGGATCAACCTGATCACCGACTGCTTCCCGGCCCTGGCCCTGGGCATGGAACAGGGCGTACCGGATCTCATGGAGCGGCCGCCCCGGGACCCCAAGGACGGCATTTTCGCAGGCGGCCTGGGGGTGGATGTGGCCTATCAGGGGGTGCTGGTGACCATTTTGACCATGGGGGCATATTTCATCGGCCATTACATGGAGGCGGGGGTTTGGGAAATTGCCAACAGCCCGGATGGCACCACCATGGCGTTCCTCACCATGAGCATGGCGGAGATCTTCCACAGCTTCAGTATGCGCAGCCAGCGGCACAGCATTTTCCACCTGCAAGGCCACAACCGCTTCCTTTGGGGCGCCATGGCCCTGAGCCTGGTGCTGACCACCGCCGCCATCTATCTGCCGGGCATTTCCGAGGCCTTTGCCTTTACTCACATCAGCCTGGCTGAATACGGCGTGGCGTTGGCGCTGGCCTTTGCCGTGATCCCCATCGTGGAATTGGTCAAGGCGCTGCAACGCCGGGCCGCCCGCAAGGGATAAGGAAGCAGGCCATGGATATCGGCCATATCGCCCTATAGGTCGCGGACCTGGAGCAGCGCCGCCGGTTCTACGAAACCTATTTTTGGGGGGCCAGGCGGGGAAGCCCTATCATGACCCGAACACCGGGCTGCGGAGCTATTTCCTCTCCTTTTCCCAGCAAGGGGCCCGTTTGGAGCTGATGCAGCGCTCCGGCTTGCAGCAGCGGCCGGAGGCCATGCAGTATGGCTACGCCCATCTGGCCTTTCAGCTGGAAAGCCGGGAGGCGGTGGCGCAGCTGACAGAGCGTCTCGCACGGGACGGCTATACCGTATGCAGCGGGCCGCGGGTCACCGGGGATGGCTACTATGAAAGCTGTGTGTTGGATCCGGAGGGGAACCAGGTGGAGATCGTGGCCTAGCGATCCATACCGCGGCGCGCCCGACCGATTGCCGCACGCTTTGATCCGTAAAAAAGCCCCCAAAGGTTTGGCTTTGGGGGCTGCGTTTTTTCCGTAAAGTTCAGCTGAAAGCGACCAGGGTCCGCAGGCTGCCATCCGCGCCATAGATGCCGACGGTATGGCCTTGCGCCCCGGCAGCGTACCGGCAAACCAGGGAGCTCCCGGCCTTGACCGGCGATTTGTATACGATGCGAAGGCTGGAAAACCCCTGCCGCGCCTGATAGACGGCCGGCGGCAATGCCTCCAGGGCAAAGTCCAGATAGCAAAGGTTGTGTACATGTTCGTTGTAATCGATATCCCCGCGCCGGAGGGATAGGCTGACCTGCTGGGCGTAGGAATCGGGTTCCCGAAGCTTGTCCAGCCCGGGATCTTCAAATACCCGCCGGTCCTCCGGCGTATAGAGCTGGACCAGGGCGTCGCTAGGCCGAATGATCCGCTGGGATTCCATATCCATCAGCACCAGGCGGGAAACCGCCCGGGCCGCGTAACCCGCCTGGCCGTCCTCCACCAGGTATTCCCGGAACAGGGCGAAGGTGGCCCGGGCTGCCCGCTGCCAGGTCTGTATCTGCAAGGGGACGCAATAGCGGGGCCGCCTGGATATTTGCACCTGCCAGTCCGTCAGGATCCACGCCTTGCCACCCCGATCCCGGCCGATGGCGCCGTCGCCTATGGAGTCGGAATGCTGGTTGCCGGCGTTTTCCAGCGCCTTGAGCAAGCCGCTTAGGGTCATGGCACCGTCCTGGGTATAGTCCTCCAGGGCAGGCTGATAGACTGCATGGTAGATCATGGAAGCGTATAAATCCTTTCGTGTGTATAGCAATAAGAACCTTAATGCAAACACATTAAGGTTCTTATTTGGCAGGGGCAGAAGGACTCGAACCCTCAAGAACGGTTTTGGAGACCGCTATGTTACCATTACATCATGCCCCTAAGGCTGTGGCTCACGCCAGCTTTGTTATTATAGCACTCCCAGTGGGGGATGTCAATCCAGATTATTCTATGGTATACTATACCTATCGGATCCAGCCCGGGCCTCGAGAGGACGGGGGAGAGGTGTCGCCAAGAATCGGCTGCCGGACGTTTCCCGGGGCAAGGGTTTCGCGGGAGGAGTTTGACAATTCCTTAGGATGGATATTCTATCAATAAGCCCAAGAACGGCAATAAATAAAAGGATAATAATGTGAAAAAAATAACAATCTATACAGACGGCGCTTGCTCAGGAAATCCCGGTCCTGGTGGCTGGGGCGCGCTGTTATACTATCAAGGCCATAGCAAGGAGCTTTCCGGCGGCGAAGCCCATACCACCAACAACCGCATGGAGCTTATGGCGGCCATAGCCGCGTTGGAAGCCCTCAAAGAGCCCTGCGCAGTGGATGTCTATACGGATAGCGCGTATCTGTGCCGGGCGTTTCAGGATAGATGGTTACAGAGCTGGCAGCGGAACGGCTGGAAAACATCCACAAAAAAGGATGTGGAAAACCGCGACCTGTGGGAACGGCTCTTGGCGCAAACGAGGATCCACCAGGTAGCATGGCACAAGGTCAAGGGCCATAGCGACAACGCGGATAACAACCGCTGCGATGCCTTGGCCAGGGCGGCCATTGCGCAATTCCGGTAAACGATACCCCTAACTATTCGTTAAACTTGCGTTTAACGAATAGTTATATTCCTAGCTTCCCCATTGGAGGTGCCTGGTATGCCGCAGGATCATTACGCGGGCAGTGAATATAAAAAATACCTTTCCAAGCTCCGCAGCCTTTGCGAGGAGCTGCCGCCCTTTTGCGGGGAATTTTTCCGGGGTATCGAGCATGAGACCCTGGTGCGTTCCCGCTATGCCTATGGGGTGGATCTGCGCAATTTCTTTTCCTATCTGATCCAGCAGCCGGGCTTTGCGCGGCCGGATATCCGCTCCATCCCCCTCTCGGACCTGGACAAGGTGGACGTTACCCTGATCGAAGGGTATTTGAGCTATGTTTCCTATTATATAGACGAAGGAGAAAAAGAGGTTTTAAACGGGGATCGGGCGAAAAAGCGCAAATTATCCACCCTGCGGTCCTTTTATAAGTATTTTTGCAAGAAGGAAAAGCTGCATAACAATCCCCCTTCCCTGGTGGATCTGCCGGTGATCCGGGAGCGGTCTATCATCCGGCTGGAGCCGGACGAGGTGGCCAACCTGCTGGATATCGTGGAGGCCGGCGAAGGCCTGACCGAAGGGCAAAAAAAATACCACCATCGCACCCAGGCTCGAGATCTGGCCATATTGACCCTGTTTCTCGGCACGGGCATCCGCATCAGCGAATTGGTGGGCATTGATATGGACGATATAAATTTTTCCGCAAACGAGTTTTCCGTGGTCCGCAAAGGCGGCAAGGAGGATATCCTGGTATTTGGGGAGGAAGCCCGAAAGGCCCTGCTGGACTACATGCTGGAGCGGGAGCGTATGACCCCCCAGCCCGGGCATGAGGACGCCCTGTTCCTTTCCCTGCAAAACCGGCGGATCACGGTGCGGGCGGTGGAAAACCTGGTGAAAAAGTACGCCCAGCTGGCCGCCCGGCACCAGAACCTGCATCTGCTGGGACGGCTGG
>UQOG01000003.1 GCA_900542615.1 uncultured Eubacteriales bacterium
CGCGCTGACAGTGACCAGAGACATGGTCATCACCAGAGCAAGCACCAGTGAAAGAAATTTCTTCATTCGGATTTCTCCTCCTTTAAAAGATTTGCAGAGAGCTTTTGAGGTCCAATCTCCGGACCGGCTTCATATGCGCAGGGGTGTCTCTTCCCGTTGCTCCGGCCCAGAGCGGACCACAGAAGTTCCTTTCTGCGCGTTCACTTTACCCCAGGAGAATGCTGCTGTCTACGATTTGCCGGGTTTTGTTAAAAAAGTGAAATAATTACTGGATTTCTTGCGCTTGCCATGAAAAGCAAGTGTAACCGATGAAAAAGTTCCCAAACAAAGTGGCGATTCCGGCAGGCCTCCGCATAGGGGCAAAAAGAAAGATGCCGTGAAAACAGATTCTCTGCTGCCACGGCATCTTTCTTCTGCTATGTGGGATGCATTGCCCAACAGGCTACGATTCTTTCAGATAGTATTTCTGGCCGACTTTAATCAGGTTTCCAGAATCTACTTCATGCTTGAGCAGCGCGGAGCATTGCTCGGTTTCAATCTGCAGGGCGGTGGTGATGTCCTTCCGACAGGCAAAGCCCTCCTTCTTCAGATATTCGTAGAGGGCTTCCTGCTGTCGTTCCGGCGGAACTACGGAATCCGGTAAGTAGTATTTATAGCCCACGCGGACCAGGAGACCCTTATCCAGCATGGCACGCAGCCGCTGATACGCAGCGGATTTGGTCTGGCCATATAATTCCATGATCTGGCTGCGTGTGATAGGGCCACTGCGGCGAATCGCCTCTGTGATCTTTTGTTCCCAATTGCTCTTTTCGTATCTGGTCCAGAGATCTCGCAACGTCCAGTTCTCCATGCCGCCGCGGATCAGGGCGGTTCTTGTGATCCTAGACACCCGCGAAACGTCCATGGGTTTTTTTGACTCGGCGGAGAGCAGGACATGGAGATCCTCCGTCCGCTTCTGGAGCCGCTTTGCCAATATTCTTTTGGCTGCCGCTGTCAGCGGTACCTCTCCTTCCGGCAGGTGAATCAGATTCTTCTCCAGATCCACCTGATCCCAAGTCAAGGACACAATGTTTTTAGCGGTCAGCCCCATGCTCCAAGTAAGCCAGAGTACCAAGCCGGCAGGAGTGTCTTTTTCCGCCTGCAAAATCTTCCACAGCTTGAACTCATCGATGTCCCCGGACTTCTCACTATGCTTGGGGCCAGCTCTTCCGTTCGGCAGATACTGGGCAAAATGCAATTGTAAAGACCGGATCTCCATACCGGTGATACGAGCCACATAGGACCAGTCGTGTTGTTCCAGTTGTCGAATTATATAGTCATGGCGCAGATCGACCAGACGCACGTTCGTTTGCCCTACCTCGTCAAGAACCCTGCGCGCTATCCGGGAGATTGCCTGGGGTTGCATTTGCTTATGGTAGCGATCAGAGCAGATCACGCAGTTATTTGTGGAATTCCCGGTGAGAAATGTCCATTTTCTGTACACGGAACGCAGGTAATCTGCCAGCATTTGAGTAATGGGAATCGTCCGAGCTGGCAACTGGAGTTGATTTCGTTCAAAATCCACCTGATCCCAAGTCAGGTTCGTGATCTCATCCCGTAGCAGTCCCGCCTGCCATGCAAGACGCACAGCCACACCGGCGGCATCGCTGGCGTGGCTTCCCAGAAGTCGTTCCATGGCCGCCGTATCCGGCCGATTCACAAAAAATTCTCGCATACGGCCCCTCCGTGCCCCGAATTCCCTGCCTGATGCAAATCGAAACTTGCTTGGGCGATTATTCGTCGACGGACGGGCTTAGAGAAACTTCACTGAACAGTTCCTGCCGCTTCCCTTTGCTCGCTGCCTCGTCACGGAATTATCATTCCGTCGCTGATTCATATGAAAGGGATTGGCGGGTCAAAGGGAAAAGACACAAAAAAAGCCCGTACTATCTGCACGGGCGAAAAAAACGATATTAGAACCAAGGCCGGACAGAATTTAACGTTTCCCCGGCTTTTTTCTGCTGCCCGGAGAGGCAAAACCCTCTTGTGGGCAGGCGCCCTATGTGATAAAATGTAATTGCAGATATGTAGGATAAATTGTTTTTTGCGATTATTTGTGTCGGAATGATAATTCCGTGATTACGATATCAGCCCCAGCCGGTCAAGCGTTCGCTGGTGCTCTGCGCCAGAAGTCAGCAGATAGATGCGCGTCGTTTCGATGCTGCTGTGGCCCAACAGGTCGGACAGTTTGACGATGTCCCGACAGGCCCGGTAAAACACGGTGGCAAACATGTGCCGCAGATTGTGGGGGAACACCTTGCCCGGCATCACGCCGGCGTATTTGCAAAGGCTCTTCATCTCCGCCCAGATCTGGCGGCGGCCCAGTTCTTTTCCGCTTTTGGTGCGAAAGATCGCACCAGAGGCGGTCTTTTGCTTTTGGGCATATTTGAGCAGCTTGCGGCAGAGTTTCCCCGGCAGCAGGATCACGCGGATTTTGCCTTTGAGGGAGACTTCGGCCTTGCCCTGCCGCACGGCTTCCACTGTGATATAGCGGACTTCGCTGACCCGGATGCCGGTGGCCCCGATGGTCTCCACCAGCAAGCCCAGCCGCTCCCGGCCCAGACGGCAAGCCGCGTCCAGCAGGCTCTGATAATCGGATTTTGTCAGCTCCCGGCCGGCATCCCGGAACAGCCGCCGCTGGATTTTCAGGAATTTCACCCGGCAGTCGTTTAGATCAAGGTACGCCAACAGGCTGTTTAAGGCAGAGAGCATGGCATTGATACTGGCGGGGGCGTAGCCCTGCTCCGCCAGATAGGCTTTCCACTCTGCGGTCAGCTCCTTGCAGATTTCGCGATCACCCAGCCAGCAGGCGAATGCCCGGATATCCCGAAGATACTTTTCCATGGTGGCTGCGCTCTTCTCCTCCAGCAGAAGGTGACGGGCAAACGCCTGTATTTGCAGGGGTGTCAGTTTGTGTTCGGACATAGGGGGGCCTCCTTGCATGATTTCATGCCAACATTGTACAGGAACGGCAGAGACAGCAAAGCCCACAGCGGTAACTGCCGCTGTGGGCTTGTGAATCCTGGTCCCGCAATGGTAGGATTGCCACCGGTTTCCAGAAAATATACGGGTTGCCCTATCTGCTTATCATGGGATTCTTCTCTTCACGAGTTATGGAAGCAAATATGATACCATACTGCTCCAGAGGCCGATGGGAATATCCGAAACACAACGAGGCTGCGTGCAGAAAAATATGCGTAAGCTGTTGATTACGAGTAGATTTTGCCTTTGTTCACAGCATCGAAATGCCGATGGCCGGCAGAGCGGGTTTTCCTTACGCAATTCTTCTGCCCCTCCGGCCGCGCAAAGTGGGTCCGGGCTTCCGCATGGAACTGCCCCTGGCTATAGCCGGGGACGATGCTTTCCCTGCCGAAAGGTGGGGGGCTTTTGGGATCGTCCGCCCCAAATCCTGTAAAAATTCTTTTTATTCCCCTGAAACGATGGTACTCTGAAACACGAATATACCTGTGAAAGGCGGTGAGGCGATGGAGCGGGAACAGACATGGATCAGGGCTATCCAGCGGCGAAACTCCCGGGAGGCGGCGGAGCAGCTGATCCAGACCTACTATGACGAAATCTACCGCTTCGTCTACCGTCAGACCGGCAGCAAGGAGGACGCCATGGACCTGACCCAGTCCGTCTTCATCGCAGTCCTGCGGGCATTGCCCGGCTACCGGGCGGAGCGGGCGTCCTTCCGCACCTGGCTGTACCGCATCGCCGCCAACAAAGTCATCGACACCCGCCGGAAGGCCCGGCCGGTCTCTATTCCTATTCAGGAAATGGAGCTCCCTGCAGCAGAGGACTTTGTGGCCCGCGTCCATGACCGGGCCCTGCTGGAGACCATCGAAGGCTATGTCTCCGGCCTGGACCCCGGGGAGCAGGCGGTGTTCCGCCTGCGGATCTACGGGGAAAAGACCTTCCCGGAGATCGCTGCCGCCATGGGAGAGCCGGAGGCGGCAGTGAAATCCAGATACTACCGCCTGATCGGGCGGCTGCGAAAGGAGTTTGGAGCAGATGGATAATCAAAAAATTTCCATGCCCACAGAGGCGGAAAAACAGCGGGCCATTGCCCGGATTCTGGATGCAGGCCTGCCCCGCCGGGTCGCCTTTGGCCGGGAGCTGCGGGAGGTTTTGCAGCGCATCGGCCCCCGCGCGCTGCTGTTTGGCGTGGGGGACTGTTTGGCCTTGTCCCTGCTGATCTGGGCCCTGTGCCTGCTGTCGGCGCTTTTTGTGGCCGGTTCCACCGGCTCTTTGGCACCGGCCCTGTTCCTGTTTTCTCCCCTGCTCTATGCCGCCCTCTCCCTGCTGACTGCCTGGAAGAACCTGCAGACCGGCATTTGGGAGTGGACCTGGACCTTCCAGGTCTCCGCCCGGATGGTGGCGGCCCTGCAGATGCTGTGCTTCGGCGGGGTGTCCGTACTGGTGTGTGTCCCGGCAAATATGCTGTTGTGGACCTTCACCGGGCAGGAGATGCCCCTGGGCTGGATGCTGGCACTGTCTCTGGCCAGCCTGTTTCTGTATGGCGCTCTCTCCCTGCTGTGCCAGCGGCTGCGGGGACCTGCCGGGTGGCTGGCGGCGCCGACCGGCTGGGTTCTGATGGGCCTGATTCCCCTGATCTGGCCCCGGACGGCGGAGTGGCTGACGGCCATCCCCACCGTAGTGTTCTGCCTGCTGGCCGCGGCCGGGATTACTCTGTACCTTTTGGAACTGCGCTGCTTCTGCCGGCGCCCGATGGAAGGAGGCGTCTCCTATGCTCTCCGTTGAGCACGTCACGAAAACCTATGGGAAGTTCACCGCTTTGGAGGACATTTCCCTGACCTTCACTCCCGGCGTCTACGGTCTGCTGGCACCCAATGGGGCGGGCAAGACCACCCTCATCAAGATGCTCACCACCCTGCTGTTCCCCACCAAGGGACAGATCCTGTGGGAGGGAGAAGACATCCGGGCCTTGGGGGCGGAATACCGGGGCCTGCTGGGGTATCTCCCCCAGCAGTTCGGGTACTATCCCAGCTACACGCCCCGGCAATTCCTCCGGTATGCCGCCGCCCTCCAGTGCATCCCGAAGCGGGAGGCGGACGGCCGCATTGACCACCTGCTGGAGACAGTGGGACTTGGGGATGCTGCGGACAAAAAAATGAAGAAGTTCTCCGGCGGGATGCTCCAGCGGGTGGGCATCGCCGTAGCCATGCTGAACGACCCGAAGCTGCTGATCCTGGACGAGCCCACCGCTGGGCTGGACCCCCGGGAGCGGGTGCGGTTCCGCAATTTGATCCACACGCTGGCTGAGGATCGGATCGTGATTCTCTCCACCCACATCGTCTCAGACATTGAGACCATCGCCGGGCAAATCGTCATGTTCAAGGATCACCGCCTCTACTGCTGCGACAGCCCTGCCCGCATCTGCGCCCGGTTCCAGGGCAGGGTATTCCAGCTTCCTGCCGGGATGCCCCTGGCCCCGGGACAGTTCCTGCTCAGCGAAGGACAGGGGGCGGATGGCCCGGTGCTCCGGGTGCTCTGCGAGACGCCCCCTGTCAATGGAACGCCGGTAACGCCGGGGTTGGAGGATGCGTTTCTCGCCATCTACCGGGAGGAACAGACATGAATCTGGCGGTCTATGAGTGGCGGAAGCTCTTCCGCCTGCCCGCCCTGTGGGCCTTCCTGGCCCTGTGTCTGGCCTTTAACGGGCTGCTGATCGCCACGCTCTCCCCCTATGACCGGGCGTTCTTCAACGAGACTTCCCAAACGGCAAAGGCCTTGGGCCAGCGGGTTGATGAAGACTTTCTTGCCGGGCTGGACGCTATACCCGCCACAGAGAACCGGGATTTGCTGCGTCAATCTGTCACCGGGATGGAGGACATTTTCGAGACGTATGACACCGGGGAACTCTCGGATTTCTATGCCGGTGTGGTGGAGAAATCCCCTCTGGCAGTTACCTGGATGACCTGGAAATATGATCTGCTGGCGAGCCGGGTGGAGCACCTGGCCCAGACTGACGCGGCGCTGGATTTGTACGCCGGCCCGGCCACCTACGGCAGCCACCAGTTCCTCTTCGGCGCGCTGTTCCGGGCCATTCTCTGTGAGAGCGCCATTCTGGCCATGCTGGGGACGCTGTATCTGCTGGGCTACGAGGGGATGCACCGCGCAGAGGGCCTGGCCTGCGCCTCCCGAACGGGACGGAAACTACGGCGGGTGAAGGTCCTGGCGGCTCTCCAGGCGTCGGCGGCGCTGTACGGCCTGCTGGCGTTCTGCACCCTGGTGCCCTACTTCCTGCTGTACGACTACAGCGGAATCTGGAATGCCAGCGTGTCCAGCCAGTTCAACTATTTCTCGGACATGCTGGTGGTCCGGCCCTTCCTCACCTGGGGGGACTTCACGGTGGGTCAGTACCTGGCCGCTGCCCTAGCCCTGGGCGCGGTGCTGACGGCGGTATTCTCCCTGCTGGCGTCGGTGTGCGGCACGCTGGTGCGAAGCCCCTATCTGGCGGCCCTGGCGCTGTGCCTGGTGTGCTTCGGCGGACTGGGACTGGTCTCCGTTCTGGGGGAGCTGGGCTGGTGGGCGGCCTATTTGATTGCCTGTTTCCAGCCGGTAACGGTCTGGCTCTCCTGCAGCGCCTGGTTCACGGAGCTGGGACTGAACGCCGTCCTCCCCTGGCAGGAGACCATCGCAAGCGGGCTGAACCTGCTGCTTTTGGGCGGCGGAGTCCTGTTGGCTCTCGGTTGGTTTGACAGAAAGGACGTGTCCTGATGGAACTTTTGAAATGGGAGCTGCGGAAGATCTGGCGGCCCGGCATCCTGGCGGCCATCCTGCTGCTGGGGGCGGTATACTACTGGATGTTCCCACAGTTCTATATCGAGCACTTTTGCAACGGTCCCCAGTCGGAGGCCCAGTTCGATCTGGCCTCCGACTGGGTGGAGCGGTATGGCCCCACCCTGGAACCGGAAGAACGGGCAGAACTGGACGAGCAGATGGTAGAGGAGATCACGGCCTTTGACACACAGATCACCGCCATCCCGGAAGCTGCGGCAGCGGGGCTGACGGACTATAAATCTTTTCTCTCCTTTCGGGGGGACTACCTGAACGGCATACGCAACACTGATGGACAGGCAGATATGGATGTGGAGGCCCTGCTCTACCGGGTGTACGGCGGCACCAACTGGTACCGGATCGAGGCGCTGGCGGATACTCTGGAGACCTATGATACCCAGGAGGATCACCGCGCTCTGATTGTCTCCAACCGGCAGCAATTGGCCCAGCCGGAGGCCATGGTCCGGCGGGAGGCGGAGCTGGCAAGCTCGGATATGACCCATTCCCTGCTGCCGTCCTCTGTGAAATACTCCACTCAGGAGTACGGCAAGGATCTGGCGGTATGGTGCGTACTCAGCATCGTGCTCCTGCTCTCCCCCACCCTGGTGCGGGACCGGCTGCGGAACACCCGGCCTATGCAGTGGGCCTCCCGGCGGGGGCGGTCCGTTTTGAACGTTCAGATGGGAGCTGCCCTGCTCTCTGCGCTGGTGCTGGCGGTGGTGAATATAACAGTCTATGTCATTCCGTTCCTGGCCCAGGGGCCCCTGCAATTTGCCGCCTGCGGCCTGGACGGCATCTGGGAGTGGGGCACTCCCTGGTTCGACTGGACCTACGGCACCTATCTGCTGGTGCTGGCGGGGCTGATTTTGGCCCTGTCCCTGGGGGCCGCCGGGCTGACGGCTTTTCTCTCCCAGTACAGCGGCAACTACATCGCCATGCTGCTGAAGGCCGTTCCCCTGTTCGTGGCGGTGGGGGTCGTGCTGGGCTCCTGGCTTCTGGATCGGCCCTTCACGTTCCGCCCCCTCTGGGACGGCTACGGCCCCTGGGTGCCCAAGGGTGCGGAGGCGGTGGCCGCTGCAGTCCTGCTGGCTTTGGGACTTGGCCTGTGTGCCCTGGCCTGCCGGCGGCAGCGAAAGAGGGAACTATGATAAAGGAAATTTTATTTTCTCTTAAATTTTATCTCTACAAGTATGATCCGGATTGTGACCCGGAACGATGAAATAGCGCGGAGTGGAGCGCAGCAGCCTTCGAGTCTTGGCCCGTTTGGGGTCTAAAAACACTTCGGCGCCGGCCGTCCAAAGTAGGCGTGGGCCTCTCAGCGCTTGGCTGCTGCCGGCAAGCCAAATGCTCCGCGCGTCCTGCAGGGAGCGGAATTTAATGACATTGGGCCAAAGCCCCCTCCCGCCTCATTGGCTTACAGGAGGCCAGTCCATTCCTCTGTGCCGTTGTCCATATCATAACTGTGAGCGTTGGTGGCCTCTATAAGTAGGCCCAATGGGTCCCTTCCACATCGGAGAACCGCCGCAGTTCATCAGTATGGCGGTCCATATACGCTGTGTCGGCGCTGCGGCCCAACATTCGGTTAACGATGGCAGTTACCTGTGCCCGGGTGATAGAATATATGGCCGGAACGTACCATCGAAAAATCCGCCGATCCAGCCGTACTGGGCGGCGCTGGTCACTTGGGTACAAAACCAGTCATCCTCGTTCGCGTCGGAGAAGAGGCTGGTTCCACCGGGCGTCTCGTTGGCAAACCGTATGGCGATCACTGCGAATTGGGCCTGGGTGATATCCCGATTGGGCTGAAATGCGCCGTCGGAGTAGCCCTGTATGATGCCCAGGGATAACAGCAGAGGCGCGCCACATATCATCTGGAACATCTGTGCAACGTATCGGTGACAGACACGTTCTTTTCCAATAGTAGGTTGTAGAACATCTGCGCCGCCTGGCCCCGGGTCATCTGCCGGCCGGGGGCGAAAGAGCCGCCTGTGAATCCGTCGAGATAAACCGTATGGTCTCTGGTATTCAACCAGCTGGACACGTCGGTGTTATCAGGATCGGCGATCGGCTGAGTGGCCTTAAATACCACCTTGATGGTGTGGTTGGCCCGCACGTTCTCAAAGGTATAGTGACTGATAGCGCCTACGCTCTCGCCATCTACCAGCACATTAAAAATCCGGTAACCGTCGCCGGCCATAATGTGGAAGGCCCGGTCGCCGCCCCGGCTGACGTTGGCGCGCCCGGAGGGGGTGATGGAGCCGACTTGGCCTGTCTCGGCGGTGATGGCGCAGGATCCGCTGGTCCTATTGGGCCGCTTTTTTCTGTTCTGGCAGCTCATCCCAACCGACGGCCAGCTGCTCCGTGTCCAGCAGACGGTCGTAAGCCTGTTCCGCCAGCAGCCGCACGCCGCGGTCGATCTCTGCCTGGGTGACCAGATACAGCTTTCGCAAGCACCGGGGATTGCACTTCTCCGGCGCTACACGGGCCGCACCAGACAGACTCTGGATGTCCCCCGTCACCTGTGTCCGCCGCAGGGGCCGCCTGCTTCTGGTGACGAACACCGGCCCTGCCGTCAGCCCCTGCCGGCGGCAATAGGATAGCAGCTCTGCCTGCAGACACCTTGGCAACTGGACACGCCGCTGCTCACCGCCGGAGACAGCCGGTGTGCGTCCACTCTGCACGGCCTCCACAGTGATCTGAGGCAGTTCTCCGACGTGGGCTCCTGTCAGGGCAATTGCTTTCACCAAAAGATACGTTCTCTCCTTTTCCAGCGCCCGAGCAGCAGACAGCAGCCGCAGATATTCCGTTCGGGTCAGTTCCGACTGGGGTGCCGTTTCCGTCTCCAGCTGTCCGGTCAGCTGCAGATCCCGGCGGCCCAAGTAGTCCAGCAGGCCGTTAGCGGCGGAGATGTTTGTGTTCACTGTGGCCGGGGCATATCCCTCTGCCAGCAGAGCCTGCCGCCATGTCTCCAGAGTATTCAGGACGATTTGCTTGTCAGGCGGCAGATAGTCGTAGAATGTCTTCAGTTTTGCGGCGTAAAACCGCACGGTCTCTTCCCGGCGCCCTCGGTGATTCAGATCCTCCAAATAGGCCCGGATGCTCTCTTCACTTACCGTTACACCGATTGCTTTCAGCGGTGCTGCCGCCTTTTGACACACCGCGCCTGTTCTCTGCATTGCTCCTCCCCCTATCAACGAAATCAACATTTTGAATACGTCCGCGGGCAAAGTAAGACCTGGAGCGCATGATTTCAGGAGAGAATCCGCTTCTAAAACACGCTCCAGACCTCGTTGGGGCAGAGAAAAGAGGGCCGAGAAAAATCCTTTTTCCCGGCCTGATTTTGTGCGTCCCAATTGGGGGGAGTCCCTTGCGGTTCCTTTCAAACCGTGCTATAATAAAAGCAATTTATGTAAGAAAAAAGGGGCCGTTGAAATTTTTTGTGACAAAATGTTGATTTTGACCTACGAAACCAGCCCCAGACGTTCCAGTTGCCGGGCGTGCTCCGCTCCGGAGGTCACAAGGTAGATACGAGTGGTTTCAATGGAACTGTGGCCCAGCACATCGGCCAGCCGCACGATGTCCTTGCAGGCCCGGTAGAAAATGGTGGCGAACAAGTGCCGCAGATTGTGAGGAAACACCTTGGCAGATTCCACTCCGGCGGACTTGCACAGCCGTTTCAGCTCTGTCCAAATCTGGCGGCGGCTCAGAGAGGTTCCGTTTCTGGTGAGAAAAATCTCGCCTGAAACGGTTTTGTGTTTTCTGGCGTATTTCAGCAGTTTGCGGCAAAGCTTGCCCGGCAGCAGAATGGTGCGAATTTTTCCCTTGAGGGAGATCTCGGTCCGACCCCGCTGGGCGGCCTCCACGGTGATATACCGCACCTCGGACACCCGGATACCGGTAGCGCAGATGGCCTCCATCAACAGGGCCAGCCGCTCCTGCCCACGCGCTCTTGCCGCGGCCAGCAACCGCTCGTACTCCTGGCGGGTCAGTTCACGGCCTGCGTCGCGGAACAGGCGGCGCTGGACTTTCAAAAATTTTGCCCGGCACTCGTCCCAGCCCAGAAAATGAAACAGTCCGTTAAGTGCAGCCAGCATAGAATTAATGGTCACCGGGGCGTAGTCTTTAGAGAGCAGGTGATCCCTCCATTCGGCAGCCAGTTCCCTGGAAACTGGTCTGCCGTCCAGCCAGCCGGCAAAGGCCCTGATATCCCGGAGATACTTTTCAATGGTGCCGGGGCTCCGCTCCTCCCTCCGCAGATGTGCCGTATATGATGCGAGTTGTGCCGGGTCGATTGTCCGCTCAGGCATTTCTATAACCTCCTACAAATATTTTTCTTTATTTTATCTTGCAGGAGGCAGCTTATGCAGTACTAAGAGCCCTCCAAAGTCCGTTCAAAGTCTGGTTTCATTTTTTGTTTTCTGTAGTATACGTGAACTTGTAACGGGCGGTCCGTTATGCGTTTTTTGCTGTGTGTTTTTTGAAGCAGATGGCCGGCCGATGAACGTAAAGATTTCAGATATTGCCGCTCCCCATAAAAGGCCCGGCTGATAGAGCAATTGGGATTCTGGTTGCCTCTCTGATCCGGCAGCCAATCAACTTGTAAGGGGTTTGGATGGGACGGATTGCCCTGTGTGCCTGCCGCATTTCTGGTCAGAGTGTCAGTGCGACCGGAGGCTGCTTTGCTCTGCCCGTATAGGAAAATATGGCCTATACAGACTGCGGTTTGCTGTTTGAAGCCAGTATGGCATCCGCTATGATGTCCGCCATAGTTTTAAGAATAGAAATTTTGTGGAGGAAGTGATCTGCGTCACCTGGGCAGAGCGGCAAGACGCCAAAACCGGTATTTAGCAGGATGTTCGCCCCTCCTTTCGTTGTGATCTTGTGCTTCCCATAGCCTGCCCCGGAATGATAAAAGCCGCCGTAGAGTGGACACGACCTCCGGGGGTGGGCGATTTCGGGGCTAAACACACTTGGAAAGCACGGTGTATCGGATGGAGAATCCTGCCTCAGCTTATCACCTGAAAGGCGTTGTACAGGTCCGCCTCCGCAACCGCAAAACTGTCTGATTTGCGATCAATCAAGCTGGTTTTCCCGGCTTTTGGCATCAAAAAGCTCGGACCAGATCGGGAGGCACTTCCGCCTGTCCCGAACCCCAAACTATACAGGACAAAAAACGAGGCTCAGAAGCATTTTCTGCATCTGAGCCTCCTGCTGTTTTCGGTTTCAGAACCATTTGCCGGGACTTTTTCCATGGCTTTTTCCGCCTCTTTTGGGACCGATGGTGTGGCGTGGGACTAGGTGTCCAAGGTCAATCCCACACTGAAATATCAGAGTGGCGAATGCGCGGCGTAGGTCGTGGAACCTCGCTTTCAACAGCCGCCCGCTTCAGAACCCCGTGGAACATGTGCGGGACGCTGTACAGGGAGACCGGTCCGCCGGTGTGGGAGGGGAATACCCAAGGGCTGCTGCCGCTTTTCCCTTCGGCCTTTGAAAAACGCCCAAGCGGGCGGCAGATGGCCAAATAGACACGCCTCTGCAACGGCGGAACGATGGTCCAAAACCGGTCCCGGACCGCCTGGAGAGGAACTCTGCCCATCCCGCAAGGCGCATAGCGGCCGAAAGGCAGTCACGTGGGGCATTACCCGCGGGTGTTCTGCGGCTGTTTGGCGGAGTGCCCGCCAATTTCTGCCGGATCGGACGGATGGTGAACCGCGGGCTGCCGTCGCGTCGTCTGGCGGCCCTGGTCATCAGCTCAGCTATCTCCGTGGTGCGGAGACCGCGCTCCTCCGGCTGACGATGCGGAACACCAAGAAGTCCGATTCGTACAGCGCTTCGCAGCTGCCGGACGGTAGCACGGCAAGTACGATCACAGTTGTGCATTGAGGAACAGCGTCAGGTCATCGCGGCTTTTGCAACTGGTCCCTTTGACGTGGCTTCCCTCCTGTCGGCCTGTTTCTTCTCACAGATTCAGACGTTTGGGGCGGCGCCTGTGAACCGCCTCGTTTATACAGAATCAGGTGCCTTTGACGATTCCGAACAATAGAATCCAGAGACACATGCAAAGTGAACGCGCCTTGATTTGATGTTCTCGCCAGGAAACGGTCCTCTGTAAAAGTTTACTCTTCCGGACGCTCTCTGCTTTCCGTTGAAAATACGCGGCCCTTCCATAAGAAATTGCCTTTGGGAATGCTGAATTGAAATCATCTCTGTTCTATGCCTCTGTTCCGTTCAGCTTCCACCGGGCGCTCTCACTCTGGAGCTCCACCATGCGGCGGTAGAGGCCGCCGCGCTCCATCAGCTCCGCCGGAGTTCCCTGCTCGGCTACATGGCCGTTTTCCAGCACCACGATGTGGTCCGCCCCGGCCACGGTACGCATCCGGTGGGCGATGACCAGCACCGTCTTGCCGGCCAGCAGGCGGGAGAGGGCTCCCTGCACCTTGGTCTCGTTCTCCACATCCAGGCTGGCGGTGGCCTCGTCCAGCAGGACGATGGGGGCGTTTTTCAAAAGCGCCCGGGCGATGGAGATGCGCTGCCGCTCCCCGCCGGAGAGCTTCGCCCCGTTCTCCCCGATGGGGGTGTCATAGCCCTGGGGCAGGCGGCGGATGAACTCCCCGCAGTTGGCGGCCTCCGCCGCGGCCCGCACCTCTTCGTCGGTGGCGCCCCGCTTGCCCAGGCGGATGTTCTCCATCACGGTATCGTCAAAGAGCACCACATCCTGGAACACCATGGAGTAGTCGGTCAGCAGCGCCTCCGGGTCCACGGTGGAGATGTCCACGCCGCCTACCCGGATGGTGCCCTCCGTAACATCCCACAGCCGGGCGGCCAGCCGGGCGCAGGTGCTCTTGCCGGAGCCGGAGGGTCCCACCAGAGCGGTCACTTCACCCTCCCGGGCGGTAAAGTTCACACCGTCCAATACCTTCTTCTTGTCGTAGGCGAAGCCCACATGGTCGAACACAATGTCGTGGCCCTTGGGCTGGAAACGCTCCACTCCCTCGGCGGTGGGGGTGTTATAGATTTCGTTCATGCGGTCGGCAGACACCTGGGACACGAACAGCTCTGCAATGAGGGCCAGACTCTGGTCGAAGGGGGCGTACACACGGGTGATGACCAGCAGGAACAAAAACAGCAGCATGAAGTCGATCTGTCCGGAGACGATCAGGCTGGCCCCCGCCAGGATGGTGGTGGCGACCCCCAGGCGCATGATGACGCTGGCCGCATTGACAAAGATGCCGGTGCCCAGCTCGCCCTGGATGGTGACCTTCTCATGGTCGTCGATCTTCTGGTTGAGCCCGGCCAGATAGCGCACCTCCTGGTTGGTGGCGCGGATCTCCCGGACGTTTTCCAACGCCTCCTGGATGCCGTCGGAGACACGGATTGCGGCCTGTTTCGTCCGCTCCGAGGCCCGGGCGGAGATCTTCCGGGTGCCGAACAGCAGGCCGAAGGCCACCGGCACCCCCCACAGGCAGGCGATAGTCAGCCGCCAGTCATATACCAGCAGGCAAACCGCGATAATGGCCGTGGAGATGTAGGCGCCGTACAGGTATCCCAGCACATGGGACCAGACGTGCTCCATGCGGTTCACATCGCCCATGAGGGTCTCGGTCAGGTCCGCCAGATCCCGCTTGCCGAAGTAGCCCAAGGGCAGCTTGCGCAGCCGCTCCGCCAGGCTGAGGCGGGTGGACTTCACCTCGTTGTAGACCAGGCCGTAAGTGGCGTGGTACTGCTGCAGGTGGGTCACAAAGGACAGAATGACGAACGCGATTACCAGCCCAAGAAAGAGCGCCGGGCCGGGCAGCGGCGCTCCGTCCGTCAGGGTTCCCATCAGGCCGTACATCAACAGGTACAGGATGCCCATGCCGTCCATGACGACCAGATTGACAATGACCGTCCAGAAAGCGCCCTTTTTGGCGTTTTTCACGCCCTGGTCGGTGAGGGCGTATTTGCGCTGAAAGTTTTTGCCGAACATCTTCTTCACCCCTCTCTCACTGTTCGCTGGTGATCTTCCACTGGACCGCCTGGTTGTAATCCGCCCACATCCGGGCATAGAGGCCGCCGGCGGCAGTCAGCTCCTGATGGGAGCCCTGCTCCACGATGCGTCCCTCCTCCAGCACCAGGATCTTATCCGCGCCTACCACAGTAGACAGACGGTGGGCAATCATGATCACGGTGCGGCCACGGGTCAACTCGGCAAACGCCTTTTGAATCAACGCCTCGTTCTCGGGGTCAGCAAAGGCGGTGGCTTCATCAAGGACAACGATGGGCGCGTCCTTCAGAATGGCCCGGGCCAGGGCGATGCGCTGCTGCTCGCCGCCGGAGAGATACGTTCCCTCGGAGCCGATCCGGGTGTCCATGCCCTGGGGCAGTTTCTCCAGAATGTCTCCACACTGGGCGGCCATCAATGCCGAGAGCACCTGCGCCCGGGTGGCGTTGGGGCGGGCAGCCCGCACATTCTCCAAAATGGAGGCTTTAAACAGGCGGCCATTCTGGAACACAAAGGCGATCTGATCCATGAGTACATGGGGATCGATCTGCCGCACATCCACGCCGCCCACCTTCACTACGCCAGAGGTGGCGTCCCAGAAGCGAGGGATCAGGCTGGCAGCGGTGGTCTTGCCACCGCCGGAGGGCCCTACCAGGGCTACGGTCTGTCCCGGCTCCGCTGTGAAGGACACATGGGAGAGGGCGGAGGCCTGGGCCCCGTCGTATGTAAAGCTCACATCTTCAAATTCCACGCGGCTGCTTCCGGGGGATTGGGGGTGTTCCGGCACTTTCAGCTCAGGGGCGCACATGACCTGGTCAATACGCCCCAGCGCAGTACCGGCCAGCATCATACCGGATGCGGCAAACATGATCTTGGCAAGCGCCGTGGAAATGATGGCGGAGAACACTGCGTAAAAGGCAAAGTTTGTAATGAACTCCGCAAAGGCGCCGCCAGCCAGGGCCCCGGGCGCCAGGAACAGGGCCGCAGGCGCCAGGAACACAAAAGCGCCCTCGGTAAAGGTCAGATTGACGGACTGCGGCACTCGGCACACATCTCCTTGATAGTGCTCCGCTTTGGCGCTGTATTCCTCAATGGCTTCCTGAAAGGCCTTGAAGGAATAAACGGTCTGCTGGAAAATCTTGACTACCGGAATTCCTCGCACATACTCGGTACCCGCCTTGGTCATGCGGTCCTGGGCCGCCTGATATTCCGCCATCAGCTTGGCGTTTTTGCCGCCCATCATAGAAAACATGGCGACAATGGAAATCACCGCCGAGAGCAGGCAGGCCGCGCCCATCCGCCAATCAAATACGAACATCAGCACCAGCATGGAAACGAACAGGGTGACGGTGCCTACAATGTCCGCCAGATTGTGGGCAAGCAGGGTCTCCGTATCGGCCGCCGCCGCATCCAGCCGTCCCCGGATGAGGCCGGAGGCGTTGGAGTCGAAGAAGCCCAGCGGGGCTTTCATCACACGGGCAACGCCCTGCTTGCGGATGTTGGCCGCTGTGCGGAAGGCCGCCAGATGGGTACACATCAATCCTGCAAAGCACAGGACGATACCGGCCACCGCAAAGGCAAACGCCAGCCAGCCGTATTGGGCGACATCCTGCGCCCGGGTCCAGTCCGGCGCCACCGCGATCAGATCCCGGGCCACCAGCCAGATGCAGATGTAGGGTGCCATGCTCAACAGCATGGACACCGCCGACAGGGTCAGCCCCAGGAAGGTCAGCCCCTTGTGACTGCCTGCGTAGTCCAGCAGGACCGCAACATCACTCTTTTTCTTCTGCTTCATTAATAAAACCTCCCTTTGAAAGTTAGTATTAACTAACCTATGTTCAAAAAAGGTAGGGGTCATGCCCCCATCAATTTCAGCCATCCGCCAGTGTAGAACGTGCGGAACTGTTCTACGTCCCGCAGGGCCTGTTCTTTCGGCATATCATGGACCACGATCTCAAAAAGGCCATTGAACATTCCGCTGGCGATAATGTGGCAAAGAGACTGGCTCAGTTCCGGGACCTCCCGGCCCAAGCGACGGAGAACATCCATATAGCGGAGCGTGTACTCCACCTCCACCTCTACCATGTTGTGGACAAAGTGCTCATAGCTGGTGCCCTCCGCCCGGCAGAGCAACAACTTGACCGGTTCCCGGTGCTGGCAGATATAGTCCACCATCCAATGGACACACTGACTGGACTCCAGCCCCATGTGCTCCGGCTGTTCCTGCTCTGGCAGCTCGGCAAAGGAAGTCTGCGCCTCCATGAACCGCCCCATCAAAGCGGCGGCGTGTGGCTCCACGAGGGAGGCAAAGAGCGCCTCCTTGCTGGAGAAATAGCCATAAAAAGCCCCGGTGGTTACACCGGCGTTCTTCACAATTTGACGCAGGGAAGCGCTCTGAAAGCCCTTGTCCAGAAATTCTTGCATGGCAGCCTGCTGGATGCTCTCAAAAGTTGCGCTCATTTTTTCTTCCATGGGCGTTCTCCATATAACGCTGTAATATAACACCGTTATATTACAGCGCTTTGGTCATGCTGTCAAGATGGCCGTTGAAATTCTTTTTTCAAAATGCGGTTTTGCTATATTGGAAAGCCGGAACAGGGTCGGTTGTATGCTTTTCCACGCTTTTGAAAAGCCTCTGGGCTTGTTTGGATGTTACATGAATTCCAAAAGATACGAATGGAGGTGGCGCAAATGGCGAGAACCAAGGCCATCACGGTTGTTTCAAAAAGGCAGTTTTGCCCGTTGCCATCGCCGGGCTGCTGTACTGCATTTTCAAATCCGTCTGCGTAAAGGATGGAAAGCTGGAGCTTTTCTGGCTCTGGATACTCTGCGGCCTGCCTTTCGTCATCCAGCGGACGCGCCTTTGGATCGTACCGGGCGGCGGCTCCCTGGGCGGCGGCGCCGCCCTGTTCGTGCTGAACTTCGTCTTCGGCGGTCGCACGGGAAACTTCGTCCTGGTTTTGCGGCTGCTGGTGGCGGCCTGGCATGTGCCCCTTACCATCTACCGGATAATTGCAGAATACACAACATGCCGAAAACACAATATATAGTGGATTTGAGTTGATCGCTTTGTGAATATGTGGTAATCTCGTGTTGTTATAACACATCTCCCGATACGCACAAAGAGGTGTAACTATCATTGCCAAAAGACTAGCTTTCTTAAGTGCTTGAAAGTGCAGGTTCAGATATAATTTGTACGCGGCAGGCACAAGACCCTTCGGTTGAAGAAATGACAGACAGCAGTATAAGAAATACTTTTAGAGCACGCATCAAAAGATTATCATAACTATTTCCATGAAAAAGTTTTGATATTGCATATAGCCAAAAAATTGAAACCAATAAATTTATGGCTCCCCAAAACGAGATTTGAGGAAACTGTTTTGTAATCTCAGCAAGTATGTATGTAATGGCATTAGAAGCAGCTGCGCAATATGCTGCTTTTGCAAGCGAAAACATCTCGGATGTTCTAGAAAAGAAAAAGCAATATACTTTTTTGGTGTTACAATATACACAAGGCTGCTGTTGTCAAGAGTTTTGGGAAATATTACATTCGATAAAACTTGGTTTTGCAGATTGTGCTTATGCCAGATGGCGTTCAATGTATGAATTATGCTGTAATGCATCGTCCCTTTGGGGCTAGACATAACAATACCCCCTGATGTAGTACTTTTTTCCTACACCAGGGGGCTTTTTGTCTATCGCCCGTTTTTCCTGGGCGCGGTTCAAAGCTGCTCCCAGGCTTTTCCAGATAACAAATCGGCTCTACTCCGCCCGCTTTTGCAGGCAGATCTCGTTGCGGCCCTCCTGATAGCGGTAGGTTACCGTATCCATGCTGCGCTGCATGAAAGCCAGGGCGTCTTGCTGCAAGCCCGTCTCCTCCAGGAAGGGATTTACCTGAGGGCCGGCATACAGGATAGACACGGTGATCATGCGGCCCTCCGGTTCCTCATCTACTGCGCAGCGCACCACAATCTCGCCCCGGCCGCCCATGCTGCGCACAGCCATGGAGAAGGCTTCCTCTGTCGCTACGCTCATCTTGGCATAGAATGCGCCGCCCAGGTCATTCTCTTCCAGCTGCCGCCGCAGGAACCGCTGGGCCTGGGGGAACCCTTCCTCCCGCGCCCGCACGGAAATTTCCGCCCGCGCCCGATCTCCCTTATGATACGCCAACGCCAAAACCGTTACGTCATCCTGGTGATACGGGGTCCCTTCATAGGCGGATACATCGTCGCAAATGGCATTGACCAATGTCTTTAAATCGTTAATCCTACTCCGCCGGGCATTGAGATTCTTGCGCAGCCTTTCTCGGCCAAACTCCTGGCCTTGAGCATCCTTTGCCTCAAACGCGCCGTTGGAGCATAGCACCAGGCTGTCTCCCTGGCGGAATGTAAGCTCCATCTTACGATATCGCACATTTTCCGTTTCCGCCAAGGGGCCCATTTGTTGCCCCTCCAGATAGACAAAGGGCCGGTCTTTCCGCATAAACAGCGGCGCTTCCTGTCCCGCGTTCACGTAGCGGAAGTTCCCGTTTCGGGTATTCAACACGCCCACAAACGCCTGCACCACCACCCCGGGGGTCTTGCTCTCAAACAACCGGGTATTGATCACGCTCATAGCCTCTTCGATATCCATACCCGTCATCATCTGGTTTTTAATGATGGTCTTTGCCACCACCATGAACAAGGCTGCGGGGATGCCCTTGCCGGACACGCCCCCCGTTACCACCCCCAGATGGTCCTGGTCGATCAGGAAGAAATCATAAAAATCCCCGCCCACCACCTTGGCCGGCTGCAACTGGGCATAGATATCGAACTCATCCCGGTTGGGGAAGGCGGGAAACGCCCGGGGCAGCAGGGAAATCTGAATATCCGTAGCCAGGCTCAGCTCCGTGGCGATCCGTTCCTTATCCGCCGCCACTGCAGCCAGGTTCTTGGTATAGTTGTCGATATCCTTGGCCATCTTTCCGAAGGCCTCCGACAGGGATTGCATCTCGTCCCCGGTCTGAATGGCGTCGCTGGGATAGGCCAGGTTTTCTCCCCTGGCAAACTCCAGCACGTTTCGGGTTAACTGGGCCATGGGTTGAGCCACCATGCGCCGGTTCATGGCGATGAGCACCACGCCGCCGGCCAGAATGATGATACAGCAGATCAGGATCAGGTTGAGTACGTATGAGCGCAGCTTGCTGAGCACCATTAACAGGGAAAGGTCCGCCTCCACATAGGCCGCAACATTCCCCTGGCTATCCAGCACCGGCGCCCAGGCCATAACCCCCGCCCCGTAGGCGGGATTGTAGGCGATAAGCTTTTCCGTGGAGGCCTTCTTGGCCTGCACATCCGGCAGCAAATTTTCCAGCTCCGCTTCCTGGTATTCGTATACATCGCCCATCTTGGAAATGTTTTCCGGATCGTCCGATGGGATCTGGGCCTCTAAAATGTAGGTAAAGCTGGTTTCACCCGGCTTAAATATATACAGGTATAGGACGTTCTGCTCCTGCTTGATGTTGTTGAATATTTCCCGCAGGGTTTCGTAATATGCGTCCGTTTCCCCGGTTTCCAGGTAGGTTCCAATCTTGTCCCCATCCACAAAGGTTGCGGCCATGGCAGCGGTCTCCTGGGCCTTTTGAGAATAAAAATCCGTATATTCCCGCCAGGACACCAGATAGCTAAACACCCCTATGGCAATGCACAATACCAGCGAAAACAGGGTCACCAATACCGCTAGCTTCATGCCGATGGTTTTAAAACGCTTTTTCATACCCTACCCTTTTCGCTCCGTTTTTCGTTATTGATCCATCAGGGGAATCATGCCCACAGTTGCCCCGCACCGGCAGGGCCCATCCCCGCAATCCGGGCAGGTCATCCCATGGGCATATAGATCCTTATAGAAATCCGGCATGTCCTGGATCCAGGAGAATTTTCCCAGGTACTTCATGATGCCGCCGGCAGGCAGATCTCCTAAATTCAACGGGTTCCACATTTCTACCAGCAGGTTTTGCACCCCTTCCTGCACCAGGGCGATCCGCAATTGCTTGGTCAGCTCCCGGGCCACCCCGTAGCCGCGGTAATCCGGCAGCACCACCAGGATGTCCCCCGAATAGAGCTTCGTGCCGCCCCAGCGGCTCTCCACAAAGGCTTCCAGCTCCGGATGCGCATAGGTGAAGCAGATCCCCGGCAGGCAGGAAAATACCCCCACAAACCGGTCTCCCTGGGCCCTATCTATACATTTTACACCAATATATCCATCCTCTGCAATCGCTTTACGAAGATGTACCGTGCTGGAATCGCCGCCATTCAGGTATTCATCATATAGCGAGATCATTATGGGAAGATCCGCCTTGGTTACCCGCTGGTACGCCAAGTCAACATTGCGTTCCTTCATCATGTTTCACCTCTTATCGCGGCTCTTTACGAGCCTTTTTTCTTGCTGTTGCAAAGCAGGAACAGCAACAGCAGTCCCAACATAACCCCGCCTATGATGCTCAGGCCGGAACGGTACCCCATCAACATGGCAAGGCCGTATACCATGGGCCCAATGGTTTGACCGATATTCTCAAAGAGCGAGTACACGCCCATGGCCCGTCCGCCGCCGTAATGCTCCACGCTGGGCAGCTCCGAATAGTAGGTGGACTGGGCCGCATAGCCAAAGGAAATGGCCACGGAAAGCAGCAGCACCCCCACGATGGTGGTGGCCAGGGTGGGGATCGCCACATAGAGCAATGGCGCCGCGATGATCAAGCCGCTGGCCAGGGTCACCGTCCACTTGCCGCCCAGCCGGGCGATCAGCTTGCTGGTCAGCTGGGGCCCTGCATAGATCACCAGCAGGCCGCAGATCAGGTATAGCCGGCCGATCATGGTTTCGGTCATGCCCAGCTCCGCCGCATAGATGGGGAAGAAGTATTCCCGGAAGGACAGGCCCATCAGGAAGGGCAGCAGCATCAGCAGCAGGAAGGTAATGACCTGCCGGTTGAACAGGAAGCGGAAGAAGCCCACCTCTTCCTTGGCCTTGGCCACGGCCGCTTCTTTGTAATCCCGGCCGGAGAAGCTAAGCGCCAAGCCGATGAGCAGGATTGCCGCACCCGCGAAATAGACCATGGAGTAATGGCTGAAGGACAGGATGATGGAGCCTACGCCGGCGCCGGCGGTAACGCCCGCCAGGGTGCCTGCGCTGATGTCCGTAAAGGCCTTGGCGCTTTCCGCCTCGTCTTCGCCCCGGGCCGCGATGGCGTTCAGGCTGACGATGATCAGCCCCAAGCCCATGCCGATCACCGCCTTGCCCCCCAACAGGGCGAAATAGGTGCCGCCGGCCCCGCACAGCAGGCAGCCGGTGATCTCCAGCAGGAAGCCGGCCACCAGGGTCTTTTTCACCCCCAGCTTACGGCTGAGCCCGCCGCCCAGGAATGCCATGACGGCGGCCGCGAACACCTGGGCCGACAGGGGGAGGGCGGCGCCCACGCTCTGGGGGATGCCCAGGATGGGGGTATAGAGCTGGTTGGCCAGAATGGACACGAAGGCGTCCTGCATACAATCCACCAGATAGGCCAGGAAGATCAGCAGCCGCAGGGGGAACTGGGCCGCCAGCCCCGGCAGGGCCAGGTTCTTGCGCTTGCGTTCCCGGTGTTCGGCGTAGAAGATGATCTCCACGATGATCATCAGCAGCACCACCGCCATGGACAAAATGGTGAGGGCCACCTCTTTTACCAATTCCTGGATCTGGGCGTCCAGGTCGTCCAGGTTGGTGCCCACCTCCATGATGGCCATGGGCTCTCCGGCCGCATTTCGGATGGGCTTGAGCACAAAGGCCCAGGAGCCATAGGAGCTTACGTCGCCGCCAAACTCCACGCTCTCCCCGTCGGAGAGCACCTCCGTATACCCTTCCTCCCCGTAGGCATACACCGGATACCGGGCGGGCAGGGTCTCCTCGAAGTCCATGATGGTATAGATGATCTCCCCATCCGTGCTGTAGATGGCGTAGTAATAATACATCCCGTTTTCATAGCCCATCCGGGTCAGGGCGTCCAGGGGCTCCTTTACCTGGTTGAAATCCGCCCCCTTGTAGTCCGCCAGGGAATCGATGTTAGCCAGGGCCTCGGTATCGGTGTTTTCCACCAGAATGTCGCAGAACAGGTTCAGCTGCTCCATCACCGTGGCCTTTTGGTTGGATACCATCCGGGTAATGGTGATATACCCCACCAGGCAGCCCATGCATAGGGAGACCCCCAGCACGATGGCCATCCGCTGGAACAATTCGCTCTTGGGCCTATGGAGCGCCGGCGCCAGGAGCAGGTACGCCACCGTCACCGCCAGCAGTCCCCCCAGGAACAGGGCGGCCCACAGGGCATGCCGCATCAGTGGCCGGCTATAGGCCAGGGCGTCCACATAGGACGCCTCCCCATCCTCCAGCATGTAATAGCCCATATAGTCCGTGGTATAGAGCCGGCCCCCCGCGGTCTGCACCCCGTAGAGGATATCCGGCGCCTCCAGCACGATCTCCTCCCGGCCGGTTTCCAGGTCATAACACAGCACCGCGTTGGCCGCGATGTCCGAATAATAGATCCGTCCTTCCTCCGCGCACAGCATCCAGGAGGTACGGCCCTCGTCCAGCAGCACCTCCGTCGCGCCATCCGTTACCGTGCAAACCTGGCCCAGCCGGTTGGTGAAGATGGGCCGCAGGGTGCCGGGTTCCGCGTCCGCGTCGGAGATATATTGCCCGGGCAGGTCATAGCCGGCGCTTTGGAGCCGGCCGCTGGCCAGGTCCAGCTGGCATACCGCCAACCCGTTATCGGTTTTCCGGGTAAAGACCAGGGCGCCCCCCTCCTCCCGCAGGGAAAGGATGTTGCCGTATTGCAGGGGCGGTTCCTGTTCAATGGCTTCATAGTCGATCAAATACATGCAGACGCCGTTCTCTCCCTGGGCGTCATAGCGGAAGATCCGCTCTTGGCTGATGCGGGTCCCCTGGCCGGCGTAGCGGGTATCCGCCACGTAGATGCTGCCGTCCGCCCCTTCCGCCACCAGGGAGGCGTAATAGGGCTCCGTATCGCTGTCCGCGCCGCACTGGATGCTGCGCAGGAGCTTGCCCTGCCCATCGGTGATGAGCACGGTCTTTTTCCCCTGGTCGATGATATACAGCCGGCCGCTTTCCCCTGGAAAGACTCCGGAGGGCCCGTCAAAGGCGTAGGCCGTGGAAAAGGGCGCATCGGTAAACAGCGGCCTAAAAACCCAGCACAGGGCGGCCAATAATAAACAGGCCGCCCCCAAGATCAGAGCCAACTTTTTTCGGGTATTATCCTGCATGAAAAACCTCCGGGCGGGGAAGCCCCGCCGCTGCTTTGCGATGATCCTTGGTTATTATAAGCATACATTCTATCGCCCCAATATGCAAATGCTTTTGTTTGCTGCCCCAGGGCCAAGGGCCGCTGGCCCCGGGGGGGGGGATGCGGTGGCTTTGGCGGGTTATTGGCCAATGAGGGCCCGCATCTTTTGGTATAGGCCGTGATATTTGAGCATCGCTTCTTTGGAATAGGTGTGGCCAGCGTCCTCCTTCCCTATGGCCTTGGCCATGCCCGCCAGCTGCTTTTCCGTCAGATCTGCGGCGCCGCCTTGGGTATGGGCGGTATTCATTTTGTTGAACATGGCGGTAGCGCCCTGGGAGGTTCGGACAATGGCGCTGGAAGCCGCCGGCCCTAGCCCCGACTGATTGGCCATCTGCAAAGCGTTTTTGCCGAGGGTCGGGCTGGTTAAATACAAATTCAAGTTGTTGAGCAGGGTGTTGGTGAGCAAATGATCGTCCGCAAAGAAGTCGTCGGCCCCCTGTCCCTGGGTGGCGCTGCGAAGCGCCTGGGCGTTGCCCAGAAGGTACCGCTGCACCTCCGGGTCATCCATGAAGATCATCATTTCATCCATGGAGTCGTTGAGGAAGTCCGCTGCGCTCTGCTTACCGATGCGGCTTCTTTCCCGCTCCTCCCTGGTCATTTGGGACATGGAACTGAACAGGTTTTTCTTGTCGTCGGAGTTGTAGCGGGCGCCGAGACGTTGGGTCATATTGGCTTGCAGGTTCTGCATGGCGCCGCCGCTGCGGATCCGGTCTGAGCTGCTTACAAAGGCAGGATAGCGCGCATTGTTCCGGTTGTTCTCGATTAGGGCGTTGTTAAAGCGCTCCATTTGGGTAGCTCCCGTAGGCTGCGAGTTGGTGTATGCCGTCCGCATCTGGGTGGCCAGGTTTGCAAAATCCGCCGTCTCCTGGGGGGAGTTGGCGCCGGGGTTAAATTGATAATTCGGCGCGGCGACCGGCGTTTGCGGCGGGGAGGAAAACAGGTTTTTGATTCCGCCCCAGGCCGCCTTGGCCCCGCTGGCGATGCCCCGCCCAAGGGCTTTGGTGCCATTCCAAGCCTTGGACGCCACGCTGGCCAGGCCCGCGCCCATGCCCAGGGCGCCCCGCTTGATAAGGCTGCCTGCCTTCTGGAGGAATTTCGGCATCATCTGCACCCCGCCCATGGGGGCGCTCACCGTGGACATGCCGCTTTCCACCGCCCCCTGCTGGGCCGTATGCACCAATTCGTGGGCGGCTACCGCAGGATCGAACCCGCCCTCGCCAAAGTATACGTCACGGCCTGTGGCATAAGCCCGGGCGCCCATGCTCTCCGCCCTGCCCACAGCGTCTGCGCCCATATGGAAGCGCACATCCGAAAAGTCCGCCCCCATCTTTTCCCCCAGCTCCGCCTTCACCTCCGCCGGGGTACGGGCCGTGATCCCCGCCGCCACGGCGTCGGCCTCCGCCTCTGCCGCCGGATTCTGTAGGCTTTGGAACCGGGCCATCCGGGCCTGCATCTGGGCCTCCAGAGCATCCCCCAGCCCCGGCTGCTCCAGGCCGTAAGCCCCGCGCACCGCCTGGGTATTCGAAGCGGGTGCGTCCATGTTTTCGTAGCTGCCCGCCGGGATCTCCCGGGGCTTCTTCACCAATTGATACGCCATATTTTCCTCCTATGCCGCGGCATCCCCGCGTCTAACGTTGCTTGCGCCGGCGCAAATGCGCCCTGCTTCTTTCCTTCCATGAGCTATTCTTCCAGCAGGTCTGCGTATTCCCGCAGTTCCTCCCGTACCACTACGATCTCGTTCTTGCGCATCTCGTTCACCGCCGCCGTGAGCACGTGCCGCATGTGGATGGGCCGATCCTCTCCCGCCGCCATAAATGCCGCGCCCAATACGATGTTTTTGATATGGCCGCCGGACAGCTCGAACTTTTCCGCCACAAAGTCCCAATCCACCCCGTCCTCCACTGGCGCGTCCTTTGGCAGGGTGCGCAGGTAGATCTCCTTGCGCTGGGGTGGCTCCGGGAAGGGGAAATGCACCACGTAGGTGATGCGCCGCATAAACGCTGCGTCGATGTTCTGCACCAGGTTGGTGGCCAGCACGCACACCCCGTCGTAATCCTCGATCTGCTGGAGCAGATAGGCCACCTCCACGTTGGCATTCCGGTCGTGGGCGTCCTTCACGTCGCTCCGCTTGCCGAAGATGGCGTCGCACTCATCGAAGAACAGGATGCAATTGGAATTGCGGGCCTCGTTGAATACGGCTTGCAGGTTCTTTTCCGTTTCGCCGATATACTTGCTGACGATCTGGGAGATGTTGATCTTATACATCTCCATGTTCAGCTCCCGGGCGATCACCTGGGCGCACATGGTCTTGCCCGTGCCCGGCGCACCTGCGAACAGGATGGACAAACCCTTGCCATAGCCCAGCTTTTTCTCAAAGCCCCATTCCTGATAGACCCGGTGCTGGTAGCGGATATGGTTGCAGGCCTGCTGCATCAGCCGCTTTTGGGATTGGGGCAGCACCACGTCCTCCCAGGTGTAGCAGGGCTCCACCCGCCGGGCCAGTTTATCCAGCCTATGCACCACCTGCCGGTAGCAGCAAGCGTGTATGGTGCGGTTATCCAAGGGCTTATCCTGGATCCGGCCAAGGCCCGCCGCCTGCATGGCCGCCCCTTTGATCTGCCGGGGCACGAAGCGGAACTTGACGGAAAGCTCCTGGAGCTGCACCTGGGCTTCCATGGGGACCTGGGCAAAGTAATGGGTAAACAGGGCCAGCCGTTCCGATTCCTTGGGGGCGGGGATGGAAAACTCCACCGTGGCGGGCCGCACCGGCCGGGGCAGCCGCCGCTTGGACAGCAGGAACACCGGCTCCCGGCTGATAGCGGCCTGGGCAATGGCCTCGGTCAGGGCCGGGGACGCAGGCTCCACCTCCCCCTCCGGCCCCGTGGTATCCAACCCGTGGAAGCACACATAGGCGTCCAATAGCCGGGCGGCCAAAACCGCCTCTTCCACCGCCTTGGGCCGGTGCTCCATGGCCTCCATATCGGCAAATAGGCACTTGGCCTTTTGTCGGGCCATCAGGTGCTGGATCTGGAAGCGGCGTCCCGCCCCCTCCGGCCCGGTGATGGCGATGGCCTGAGGCCCGCCTGCCATGGCCCCATCCAGGGCTGCCGCCAGATCCCGGCCGATCACCAGGGGATCCGCCGGGGGTTCCTCCGCCCCGTCGAAGATGCGGATGCCATTGCCGGATTCCAGCCGCCCTGCGCTCAAAAAGGCCAGCACCATGGGCTTTAGCTGCAAATTTCCCTCCAGCAGGGCCTCCCGCTGGAACAGGGAATTGAACAGGTTCTCCCGGGCGAAGGCGGCGGTATAGGCCTCCACCGATTCCCCCAGGGGCAAATATAGCTGCACCGCCAACTGGACGGTGGGGAGCTTCTTGGTGATATCGTCCTGCAAATAGGCCAGCAGCCGCTCGTACTTGGTATCCAGCCTGGCCCCGTAGCACAGGGTCAGCACCCAGCGGGAAAAGGGGTCCAGCCCAAAGCGCTGGAATACCTTTAACAGGGGGAAGGCGTCCGGGGCCGTCAGGGCCAGCCGCCGCTCCAGAACGGCTTCCCCCATGCGGATCTGCTCCATCTCCTCTGGGGCCAGCTTTTCCATCAGCCCGGTCTGGGCCGCCTTGGTCAGGTTATGCTCAAACTCCTCCCGGCTCACCACCAGCCCCAGCATATTCCGCATATCCCCCTGGGGCCCTAACCATTGATGGTATTTATAATAGAGATACAGCCGGTAATCCATCAGGGCGAAGGCGTCCTCCATCAGCTCCCATTGGTCCTGATAGGGCGCATCCAGCTTTCCGTAGGCCACCTGGCCTACCTCCAGGGCTTCCGCCTCCCGCTGGGGCGGGCTGGTGGGGGATTCTTTTTGCCGCTCCCCCTGGGGCTTCCGTTCCCACCACATATCAGGGAATGACCACGGTTGCGGCCATGGGGGAAACCACCTGGATTACCCCGCCATAGGCGCACAGCAGCTTGCTGGTATTGTTCAGTGCGCTTTTGCCGCCGATCTGCACCGTGAGGGAGCCCGGCATCCAAGGGGCCGTCAGCACCGGGGTGCAGGGCTGCGGGGTCAGCGCCCCGCCGGCGGCTGCGGTAGCTGCGGATACCGCCGGGTTGGCCAGGCTGCTGCACATGCCGAAGGGCGGCAGCTTATTGTCCATCACCGTGGCCGCAGGCAGGCCGCAGGCCATCACCCGGCAGGCGGGCGCCACCGGCAGGTTCGCCGGCGCGGCGCCGAAGGAACATTGACATACAGCCGTATTGGCTGTTTGTATCGCCATCGCTTACTCCTTTCCTTTGGGCTTTGCGCCCAGATCCACCTGATTGACCCCCTTGTCCAGCTTCCATTCCGTAAGGTTCGCTTTATCGGGGTCCAGTATATAAGCCGGTACGGGCTCCCGGAAAAAGGCCAGGATCTGACCCTTTTCGTCTGTATGATATTCCTGGGCGGGATAAAAGGCCGCCCCCCGCTTATGGGAAAACTGCAAGGGGGTATCCAAGGTGGCGTGCCCGCCCTCTGCGCCGGAAATGGCCACCACTTCGCTGTTTTTTCCATCCACGATCAGATAATTTCCCGGGAAGCGCCCCTCGGGCCCGCCCCGGAAATACAGCTTCGCCTCCCGGCTGCCCGCCTCCGCCGTATCCTGGGCCAGCTTCAGATCCGCCATGGCGGCCTTGGCCGCTACCCACAGGGCGCGGTCCGCTACCGGTTTCCCCCGCTCCGTCAGGGTGGCGGAAAGCTGGGTCATCTGGCTGTAAAGGGGATAGTTGGGGGCCGGCTTTAAGGTGACGTTTCGCTCCACATGGCCGGCTTCCGGGATCTCCAATAGGATCTTCTCATCCCGATACCGTCCGCCCCGCAGCACCACCGTATGGGGCCCGGGGGCCAGGTTGGTGAAGATCAGGTAGCCCCCCGGGCGGTAGCCCGGATGGCAAACCTGGCCGTCCAAGATACACCCCACGGCGTTTTGGGCCATAGGCTTGCCGGTAAACCCATCCCGCACAGCCAAAGCTGCGCTCAACCGCACGCGGATCATAGGTTGCCTCCTTCCCGGATGCCGGCCTTTTCGTCCAACGCGATGGCCACGTCGCCCACCCGGGCCACCCGGCGGGTGCGCTTGCTGTCGATGAGGATGCCCTCCAGCTTGCACACGATGGATAGCTTATAGGGCTTGGTGGTATTGTTCCAGATCTTGATCATCTGGTCGAAATTAGGCCGCTCCACGGAAATATGGATGGCCGCCCCGGTATCCAACAGGGAGCCCTGCAAATACTTCCGGTCCAGCACGGGCTGGTCCTTGAGTACCTGGAGCGCTGCCCCCAGCATCCGGTATTGATCCGCCTCCCGCAGCTGGGCGGGGGCCTTGGAATGGGCGGTGATCAAAAAGCTCAGCTGAAAGCGGGAAGGGGCCATGCGCTGCATGTTCCGGGTCTGTTGCATATAGCCCGCCTGGGGCGCGGCCTGCTTATCCTCCTCAATGTGGAACAGATAAACGGTAAGCTGGTTGTTTTCGCTTTCATGGGGGGAACACAGGGATATCAGATCCCGCTTGCTGATGGGCTCTGGGGTCATATTCTCCCGCAAAAGCTCCACCAGGCCGTTTCCCGCCTCCACAAAGGCCGTATAGTCTGCCATCCGTCCTTCCCTCCTATCGGCTTAAGGCCGCCAGCCAATCATACTGGCTGGCCAGCATCCCATTGGTCAAGGTATTCAAGGCGTACATCTGCACCGCGCAGCCGTGAATGGCCGTATGCAGATCCACCGTTGCCTGGCTGTGGGCGCACAGGGCGTCGCAACGGGCGGTCTCATCCACCGTGCCCATGGCGTATCCCTCCAGGGCTTTTTCCATATCCCCTTTGGCGGTATTGTAATCCGTCTGGGCTTGCAGCAGCTCCTGCCAGGCCAGTTCCAGATCCATCAACCCCAGGGCGATGGCCTCGCTATTTCCCGCCCCCTGTAACGCGTCCACATCCAAGGTGGCCGGGTCCACCAAAAACAGCGCCTCCGTCAAGTCATAATCCGCCAATGTCCCCGTCAGGGTACCCTTGGCTTCCAGCTGGATCTTCTCCATGGCCACCATGGCCCGGTTGGCGCTCAACTCCAGCTTGTTTACCTCCGCCGTCAGGGCGTCCACCGTCTCCTGGCTGCCTGTGCCCATGCTGCACTTTTTTTCTTCCGCCGCCAGCAGGGCCTTCTTCCACGCCGCCTGCTCCTCCATGGCCTGCCGGGTCTCCCCCTGCAGATAATAATCCGCCATGGCGGTCAGCCCCGCTTCCAGGGAGGCCCCCGAGGTGGCGCCTAACAACGCCGCCGGCGCCGCCGTGCCGTAATATTCGCAGCCCGGCCCTTCGCCGGCCGCGGATAGGGCGGCCGTTGCCCCGCTGCTGGCGGCAGCAGCGGCGGACGTTTGGGCGGTTTCAGCGGCGCTGCCGCTTGTTTGCGGCTCTGTTTGGGATTCCCCTACGGCCTCCCCGGTGGCACCGGCATCCTCCGTCAGCCCCAGCTTGCCCAGTAGGCTGTCCATCCGGGTGGCGTTCCCGCCATCCCCGGCGCTCCCCGACCCGGAGGCGCCCGGCAGGCTCTGGTTCACGATCCATTCCACCATCACCCATTCCGTTTCCCCGGGCTGGCTCCAGCCCACGAATACATAGTCCTCGTAATAATAGGCGGTCCGGTGATAGGTGCCGTCGGGATAGGGCACCCCGCCGGTAAACACGGCGGCCTCGTCCCGCTCCTGCTTGTCGTACCCTGCGGCCTGGGCCTCGTATTCCGCCGGGGTATGCCAGGACATGGCGTCCGCAAAGGGGTCCGCATCCCGGTCATAGCCGTATACATAATATACCGTGGGGTCCGCCTCTTCGGTCTTGTAGGTACAGAACAGGGTCACGCCCAGGGCTTTGTTGTTGATGGAGAACCCGTTGCGCTCCCCCGGGGTCTCCATCAGCTCCGCTTCCCCAAAGGCCGCCCGCACCTCGTCCCCGGTCTTGTTGAGCAGCGCCCCCAGATCCGGCACCCCATGGATCATATTGCCGATGTAAATGGATTCCCCGGTGCTGGCATACAGGGTGCCTTCCCCATGGGGCACCAGCCCTTCCACATAGCCCTCGTAATAGAGCTTGCCGCCCCAATGGATGGTCACCGCCCCCACCGGTTCCCCGGCCTCAAAGGTGCCGGTGAGCCGCAGGTCCTTGCGGATGTTCAGCACCCCGTCCCCGGAATACAGCCCTTGCAGGAACCCGCCCTGGTATAACAGGCTGCCGTCCTCGTTATAGAGGTTGCCCGTCTGGTCATACAGGCCGTCCAGGAAGCCGCCCTTATACTGCACCTGGCCGTTTTCATAGTACAAGGTGCCCTCGCCGTCGTATTTCCCCTGCAAATAGCCGCCCCGGTGGAGGATCTGGCCATTGGGGTAATAGGAAGTGCCCGTGCCGTCGTACAGGTCTGCGGCAAAGTCCCCCTTGTAACATACGATGCCGTCTTCATAGGCGGTGCCGGTACCCTCCCGCAAGCCGCCTGCAAACTGGCCTTCGTATAGGATCTCTCCGTCCTCATACAGGGTGCCCTTGCCTTCATAGACCCCGCCGGCAAAGTCGCCGGTATACACCAGCACCCCTTCTTCATAATAGCTGCCCTTGCCCTCGTACATGCCGTCTACAAAGGCGCCTTCATACAGGACCCGGCCCGCCTCGTCATAGGCTTTGCCCTGGCCCTGGATCATGCCGTCCTCCATTTTGCCCTGGAGCATGGGCATATCCTTTTCCGGATCGTAATATACGATCACCTTCCCGCTGTAGGTGGGCACCGCTTCATCCTTCTGATACAGCCGGGCGGTAAAGAACATGCGCACCAGCCAGGGCCATATCACGAAATAGAACAGCAACCCGAAGGCGATCAGCCCCACCGCCAGCATGACCAGCAGGGACTTTGCCACGAACAATCGCTTGGTCTCAACGAAATCCTCCCGCTTGGTGGGCTTTTTCCCGGCCACCGCCACCGAGGACATGGCCTTGGGCACCAGCCGCACCGCCTGGCGGGACAGGCTGGTGACCCGGCGGATACGGGCCCGAAGCCCCACCACCTGCCGGGTGAGGAAGGCTCGGAAGGTACGGAATACCAGCCCGCAGGAATTTAGGATTTGCTGAAAAAATCTTGCGATCACGTATGGATCCTCCCTGGAAAATCATCCTGTCCGGGCCGCGGCCCTTTGGGGGATTAGAATAGGTACTGGATCAGCAGCAGGGCAATGCCTGCAAGCAACGCCGCCGCCACCACCCCGCCGACGATCCGCCGGGTCAGCCGTTTGTAATAGTCCGGCGCCACCCTAAGGGGCTGCACCGGGGAGCGGCGCACATAGCCATCCGGAGCTAAGACGGCCGGCTGCTCCTGCACATAAACCCCGGCCTTGGCCCGCTTGGGGGCGGCCTGTTTTTTTCGGGCCCGCTCCACCCGTTGGGCGGCGGCGCCGATCCTGGCGTTGGCGTAGCCCACGATGCTGGTCTCCCGGCGGAGCTCCGCCTGGGCGGTCCGCACCTGGTTCCGGGCCGCGCTCTTGACCTGGTTGCCCACCAGGTTCAAGGGATTGATGGCCATGGTTACACTTCCCTTCTGCTGGCCGGCTCCGACCCGTTCAGGCCGATCCAATCCGGCGCCTGCTTTTCAAACCGATCCGCCAGATACAGATAATGCCGCGCCACGCCGTCCTCGCCCTGCTGCCGGGCGATCTCCATAAACAGCCGCTTGGCCTGGGCGAAATCCCCGCTGTACAGGGCGTAGATCCCCGCGCTGAAGGAGGCCCGGGCGCTTTCCTTGGCCAGCCGCATTCCGTAGGGGTCCCCGTCGAAGATCTCGTATACCCGGATCGGGCTATCCCCATCCCGGCTCTTGCCGATATAGCGCAGGTGATATTCCTTGGCCGCGTCCGCCACCGCCATGGTACATAGGATGTTGGCGTCCAGCACCTGGGCCAGCTCCACCAGCTTGCGGGCGGTGTTCAGGCAGGCGGATACCACCGTGGGCACCACCCGGTCCTCGTCCCCCACCACGCCCATCATGGCCACCCCATGATCCAGGGCCACCCGCAGCTCCACCGGCGCGTCGTCCCGGGCTTCCCGCTGGGCGTTGAGCTCTAAAAGGGCCTGCCGGACCTCCACAGCCGCCCCCACCGCTGCCTGGGGCCCGCTTTCAAACACCGCGTCAAAGCCGTCGTGGGTAAAGTTATAAATGGTGCCCCCTGCGCCGGATACAGCGCCGGCGATGTGGGCGAATACCTCGTTAATGTTGTCGAACAGGGTCTGGGCGTCCTGCTGATAGGCTGCCTCCGGGAAGCGGAAGCGCACCACCATCATGGCGATCTCCTGGGATACGCTGGTATCCTTATCTACCTGCTCGATGTTGGCGACCCCCAGCAGGGCCACCAGCCGCCTGGGCACGAAGCGCATATACGCGCTTCCCGCCAGAGCCGCGCTTTCCTTTTTCTTCTCCAGGGCCCCGCTCAGGTCGTTGAAGGCCGCAGCCAGGGCTTCCAGCTCGTCTCCGGTATGGTGCTCCACCCGCACCTGGGGCGCTCCGCTGGCCAGCAGGTCCACCCCGCGGGTCACCCGCCGGGCGCCCAGGGCAGCCTCCCCGATGGCCAACAGGCTCAGCAGCGCCACCAGGGCCACCGCCCCGTAGGCATACAGGCCCAGCTCCAGGATGCCCCCCTGGATCGCCTGCTCCAGAGCCTTATCCTGCACCCGCACATAGAGCGCGCCGCCCTCCGCCTTCAGGCAGACGGCGTAATAATAGCCGATGCCGCCGGATGTGGCGTGGCCGGCATATTGCCCCTTTTCCCGGGCCAGGGCCAGCTGCTCCGCCACCCCGGGCAGGAAGCCCGGCGTCTGCAGGGTTGTGCCCGCCGCCTCCGGGCCGGAGCTGGCCAGCACTTCGTAGGCCCCATCCCCTCCCTGGCCCAATGCCAGGAAGGTGCAATCCGCATAATCCCCATCCGCCTGGGCCAGGGCCTGGGCGGCCTGGGTCAAGCCCGCCTCGTCCTGGGCGTCCACCTGGGCGGCCTGGGCCTCCAGAGCGGCCAGGATGTTCTGCTCCGCGCCGGCCCGGTACCGGGGCCCCACCGCGATCAGCAGCGCCGTGCTTACGGCCACATAGCCTGCCAGGCCCAGCCACAGCAGGTTTTTCACCACCAGGGGGAAGTATAGCTTCTGGTATTCGCACACCAGATAGTAGAACCCATAGGACAGGAACAGCACCCCCGCCACCAGCAGGGCCAGCACCAGGCCGCTCTGCCAGGGGATCCGGTACAGGCCGGCGCTCAGGTCGGTATGCCCGCCTTGTGGGGATACCGATAGCAACATCTGCCCGCTCTCATAGAGGAGGGCCAAGGCCCCCCCGTTCCCATCGGGGGCCAGCCACGCCACGCTGGCGCCGGGCAGACCCGCCAGGGAAACGGCCTGCCTGGCCTGCTCCAGGGCCGCCGCGTTGGCGGCCTGGGCCTCCTGAACATCTTCCCCCGTCAGGGCGCCGGCGGCCACCAGGCCCTGGCCCTGGGCCGGATCAAAGGTATAGGCGGCGTATTCCCCCTCCTGGAGCACCGCCAGCTCCACCAGCTCCCCGGCGTCGGCGGCGTACAAGATCCCGGCGCTGGCCCGCCGCTGATCCCCGGTGGTCCCCGACAGGGGGGCCTCCAGCAGCAGCTGGAAGGGCTGCTCCGGCAAAGCCGCATACAGGGCATAGCGGGTCAGCTCCACGCCGGCCCGCTCATACAGCCCCAACAGGATGCAGCCGTTTTTCGCCACATAAATTTGTTCCACGGAAAAGTCCTGGGGCAAGCCCTCGGAAAGGGGCCGCTGGGAAACCCGGCCCTCCGCGCTGGCGCCATATAGGCTATACCCGCCGCCCCGCTCCGCTTCCAGGGCGTAGGCCACCCCGTCCGCCCCCTGGACGGCCTGGATAAAGGTACGCGTCCCGCCGCCGCTGCGCAGGTTTTCCGCCATATCCCCCAGCGCCGCCGGAAACAAGCTGTAGAGCAGCACGCCAAACACGGCGATAAACAATAGGAAGATCGAAAACTTGCGAAGATTTCTCATGCTTTGCGTCCCTTTCTCTTTTTCCACAGCCGTTTACACCATCTACCCAGGTTCTGGAAGCATAGGTACAGGGCCCGCTGCAGGGAGGATTTCGCCTCCAGGGCCTCATAATCCGCGATGATCCCTTCCTTGGCCCGCAGCCAATGGCTATATAGGGCCACCGGCGTCAAAAACGCCTGCTCTTCCAAGCTATCCAAAAAGCGGATCTCCGCCTTGGGGGAGCTGAACCGGCGAAGCAATACCTTCTTGACCTGGTCCATCAGCAGCAAGGCTTCCTCCCGGGGGTTCATATCCGCCAGGGGCAGCACCTGATACTGGACCTCCAGCCTGCCCTCCTTGGGCCAGATCCGCAGGTTGTCGCTGAGCAGGGCGGCGCAGGCGATCTCCGGCGGATAATCGGAAATGGACAGCCCCAGGTGGAACAGGGCCTGGGCCGTATCCACCCGTTCCTTCCAGCTTACCTCCGCCCCCTTATAGAATACCTGGTCGATGGGGGCGCCGTCCACCGCGTCGAACACCGCCACCAGGCTGCCCTTATCCATAAATATCCCATGGTACGCCGGGCAATGGCGCAGCCGGTCAAAGCTGTCCACATAGGTCTTGACCAGCTGCCCCTCGTATACGTTCAGCAGGTATTCCCGTTTGTCCCGGCTTTCCAGATCCACGGCCAGCAGGGCCGCATACTGGTCCTGGGCATGTTGGATATGGGTCACCTTATATCTGGAACGGATCAGGATCGCGTCCACAGCATAACCCCTTTCTCCCTTGCTCTTCGGTTTATTCCACAATCACATAGGCGCTGGCCGCCACGCTTTCATCCGCGCTGGCCGTGGCTACGATCTCATAGGTGCCCTGGGCCTCCGGCGCCTGATAGATGCCGTTCTGGTCGATGGCCCCGCCGCCGGCGTCCTTCACCGTCCAGATCACGCTCTTATCCTCGCTGCCCTGTACCACCGCCTTGAAGCGCATTTGCTCCCGCTTCTCCAGCCTGGATACCTCCGGCACGATGCTCACCCGCACCTGCCGGTTCTCCAGCAGCCGCTTGGTATCCCGCTCGGGCTTCTGGGCGTAATAATGGATGCGCACCCGGTTCCCCTCCACGTTGTCGTGGAGCCAGATCCCGATCCGCATGGTGCCCTTGCCGGGATACACCACCGCCGCCGTCTCCACCCAAGGGGCTGCGATGGGGCTATTCTTGGAGCGGAACACCTCGCTGTTGCCGAACAGGTGGGCCTCCCCGTCGTTTTCAAATTCCACCGCCAGCCGCACTTCCACGTTCCCCGGCCCCAGGCCGTGGGGGATCTCCTCGGACATATACCGGCCGTTTACCTTGATGCCGCCCGGCATGGCGATGTCCACGATGCCGTGGCTGGTGGTATAATCGTACAGCTCCGGCGACGGGATGCCAAAGGCCAGGTGCAGCGCATTTTCGCTCTGGGAATAGCTGGCCTTCACGTCCGGCTTCTGCCAGAACTCCAGGGATTCCACCGAGGTGGTCACCTCCAGCCGGTCCTGGCCCGCCGTCTGGGCCGTCCGGTCCCGATCCAGCCGCTGCCCGAAAGGCAGGTTGGTCACATGGCCCAGGAATACCCGGTCCGTGGACTGGATCAGCTCCAGCTTGGCCAGATAGATGGGGGTCTCCCGGCCCTTCAGGTGCTGGCTCAGGTCATCCTTTTGATGCTTCAAATCCAGGTATGCCGTCCGGTCTGCGCAAAGGGCGATCTCCGCCGGGATCTCCAGCATGTTTTTGTAGGTATGGCCCCCCATTTCGATGGTCAACTCCGCCCCGTTGGGGAACAGGGGCGCCACGATGTCCGAAAGGCCCTGGGCCTTGAGCCGGAAGGTGGTGACCAGCACGTTGCGGGTCTCCTCCGGGCTCTCGCTATAGCTTAGGCTGATCCGGCCGTCCTCGCCATCCACGATGCCGCACTCCCCTTCCAGGGTAAAGCGCACCGGCGGGGTCTTTTCGTTTTTGACCACCAGCATACCCGCGGTGAATTCATCCCCGCCGCATACCGCCGCGTCCACGAAGAACACCAGGGTCAGCCCGTTGTCCCCGTACAGGATGCGCACGTTTTCCCGGCCCATGGTCTCCAGCAGGCCCCGGTATTCCGGCGGCTCCGCGGAGAAGTACAGCTTATAGCCCTCCCGGGTCATATTGAACTGGCTGGTGGCCCCCGTATCCGAGCCCACCGCGTTCACCGGCTCCGTATCGGTTTCATCGTAGGCCAGGCACAGATACGCGTCCGCCTGGTCCTTCAGGGAGCCATAGCCTTCGATCATCTCCAGCCGCCGCACCAGGGGCTCCTCGATGACCACCTCCCGGCCCAGATAGTCCAGGGCCATGCCGCTGCCGATGAGCAGGGTGGTATCGTCGCTGCGGCTCACTCCCAGGCCGCACACCACGCCCGCGCCATGCACCACACGGTTGACCAGGCGGCGCTTCGCGCTTGCATAGTTCTGCTCCGCCTCAAAATCCCGCACCGTAAGCAGCTTTCCATAGAAATACCGGTTTCGCTCCATGGGGAAAAAGCTAACGTCCTTCAACTTCGTTTCCTCCGATCATAGTGTCATAGTGGATGGTGGTGTTTTCATCTATTACAACCGGGACATAATCGCTTACCATGGTATTGACCCCCAGGTAGGTATGCCGGTCCAATTGTACGCATCGCTTAAGCAGCACCAGCTCAAATTCCGTGCCCGCCGGGATCAGGCGCTGCATCCGTTCCAAAAAGGCTTCCATCTGGGCCCGGCTGTGGAAAGCGTCCTCCGGCAGCAGAATGAAAAACTGATAGGGGTTTTCCCCGTACAGCCGCCGGTACAAGGCGGAATTGGCGCAATCCGGCCGGTTGGGGTCCACGTCCGCGCTTTCGATGAGCAAGGGCGTCTGGCCGGTGAGCCGCCGGACGGAGCGCTTGATCCCCGCCACCGTGTACAGGCTTTCATAATCCGCCTGGGCGGTGCGGATCCGGTCCGCCAGGGTCTCGCCCCCGCCTTCCTCCGCCCCCACGCACATCCAGTCCGCCAGGTATTCCAGCATGGGGCCCGAGGTGTTCTCATAGTCGAACCGGGCGGGCAGGTCGTAGATGGCCTGTTCCATATCCATCATAATGCTGTCGAATATGGAAAGGAAGCGTTTTGTGAAATCCCCGTTCTCCCGGTAGATGGCCGGCAGGTAATCCACCATATGGTCCCCCGCCATGTGGAGCCGCAGGGCCTCCAGCCCGGGCGCGGGCCCGGAGGCAAAGAACTCCAGCATCAGCCACAGATAGCGGCCGTTCTGGTCGATGTAAAAATCCTCTCCCTCCCCCACCGGGGTGAACAGGGCCTCCAGGGCCTCCTCCGCCTCCGGTGCGCCGGGGGCCAGGCTGGCCAGGTATGCTTCCAGGGTGGCGTAATCCCCATAGGGGGCTGCGTCCGCCGCATAGGCCCGGGTGCGGATCAGGCTATCCTGGGCCAGCCGGCAATCCAGGGACGTCCGGCCCCAATAAAAGCCCGTTTCCCCGCTATCCAGGCCCCATAGGCAAATGACCCCCCGCCTGGCGCCTGGCGCCAGGGTCAGGCCGTCCCCTTCGGGGACCACCCCCCAGCAATAGGCGGCGCGCCAATCCTCCGCTTTGTTCAGCACAAGCTGTCGTTGAAGCCGTTTCATCCTTTCCTCCTATGCGGGCCCTAGCGGGTCTGTAGATCCAGGGAGCCCAGGTAGGCGATGGCGTTCTGCTTGAGCCTCAGGTCCCCCCGGGGATCCTCGTAGCAGTCGGGCCGCAGGGCCCTTAGCTCCAGCCGCTCCACCTGCATCACCCCGTCCAGGGCCATCAGCTCCGCCATCAGGTCGTCCTTGACCACCGGGTCCCCGATGGTCCGGCCCTGCCTGCCCGTTTCCAGGTAAGCCTCCACCTGCCGCCGGATAGCCGCCTCCAGGCCGGGGCCCCGGCCCCGCACCTGCAAGCGCACCCCCACCGGCACGTATTGGGGCGGCACCACCTTCACCCGGGTGCATACCGGCCGGTATCGCTCCAGCTGGGCCTGGATCGCCGCCATAAAAGCCGCGTCCGGCATGGGCCGCTCCTGGGCGCTCCAGGGGCGCACCACCACCGTCACCACCGGGATCCGGCTGCGGCCCGCAGGCTCATCCGGGTCAAACCCGGCGATGGCCTTGGCCTGGGCCACCCGCAGCCCCGGCGTCGCCAGGGCCAGGCGCTCATAGTCCGCCTGGGACACGCATTTATAGGTATCCTCCATGGAATGGAGGAAGGCGGTAGCCGCATCCTGCAGGCTTTGGGCCTCCCGGCCGCCTACGGCCGCCCGGTTGTCCGCAGGGCTGCCGTCTGCAAAGGTAAGGCCGCAGCCCTCCGGCACATTGCCCCTGCTGCAATAGGACAGGGCCAGGGAGGCGATCATCACCCCCTGCTCCCCACGGGGCGGGATGGCCCCATGGGCCCCGTCCCCGAAGAGCAGCTGTTCCCCGGCCGGGTCAAAGGTAAAGGCCAGATCCCGGGGGCCGCAGGCGGACAAGTCCGCCACATACCGCCACAACCGGGGTCGCACCTGGCCATCCCGGCAGCGGGTATCGCAGATGAGGGCCAGGGTCTCAGGCAACGCCTGCCTGCCCCCCAGATCCAATTCGATGGCCATATTGGGCAACCCGGTGGAGGGGTACAGCAGCCGGTTATACCGCAGGGCGTCCTGGCTCACCACCAGCAGGTTGTCCTGGCCGTCCTGGGCGCTGCCCGCGCCCTGCACCGTCACCGCCAACCCGTCCGCCGTGGGCCGCTGCGCCCATTCCGCCACCCTTAGCCCCGCTTCCTCCCGGAGGAACAGGTAGACCCCGCCGGTCTGGGACACCGCGTCCTGCAAAAGGAGGGTGGTCTCCCCCGGCCCGATCCTGTGCCAGCGAAATCTGGCCCAGGTCTCCTGCTGGGCGCTGCGGAACCAGCCGGCGGATACCTGGCTGAGCCGCACGTCCTCCTCGCAGCCGTGCCGGGTCTCCTCCGCCACCAGATACCGGCCCGGGGGCAGCCCGCAGCCGCCGTCGCTTTCCCCGAAGCCTTCCGGGAAGGTAAAGGTGATAAAGCCGCTATGGCTCAAGGCGTGGGTCTCATCCTGGACCTGGGGCAGGGCGTCTGTGCCCCAGCACCGCCATGCCAACGTCCGCGGGGCCGCCTGGCCTGGGGCGAAGGGGTTCCGGTCCACGGGCCGCTTGTCGTCCACCTCAAACCACAGGCGCATGACCCGTTCTTCCCCGGAGATGCCGATGATCAGCTGGCCGCCGCCCTTTCTAGGCAGGAAGGGCCATATGGTGATGCCCGGCTGCCCCATAATGCCGGTCATATCCTGAGGGCCCTGGGGCCCGTTCAGATAGATGGCCGTCACCTGGCCCCCCGCCCGGGCGGGCTCCAGCAGCTCGAAGCATACCCCTTCGCTATTTTCCAGCCGGGCCAGCAGGGGATAGGCTTCCCCCTCCTCCCAGGCCGGGCGCACCAGGCAGGCCGCCGGCCGGGCCGGCGCGGGGATCACGCCCAGGAGCTTGAGGAACTTCTGCTTGAGCTCCTCCGTCACCACGTTCATGTGGTATTGCTGCATTTCCTTATACCAGGCCATCAGCTCCAAAATGGTGATGCCTGGGTCATGGGCGTTATGATCCGTCCAGGCGGGGCAAAGCCAGGGCAAGCGCCCCAGGGCATATTCCATGATATCCCCAAAGGTCTGGTCGTCCAGATTCCTGGATCGCAGCATATCCCCTTCCCTCCTTTCCCGGGCTTATACCACCCGGATGGTGTGGTTCCCGCTGCGCACCGTGGCAAAGGGGAACCCATCGTCCGTATCCAAGGCGCACAGACAGCGCCGTCCGTCTTCAAAATAACTGCCCTCGCAGGACACCCGCTCCACGCTGCGCACATTGGGCGTAGCCTTGATGGTGCGGTATAGCTCCAGCAGGTTGATCTGCTGGCCGATCTCCCGGCTGCGCCAGGTCTTTTCGATCAGGGCCGCGATATGCCCCATCAGCGCCTGCTGGGTGGTGGCCGCCTGGTCCAGATCCCACATCTGCACCTGGGCGTGCACGTGTACCGTCATCTCCGTGGAGGGCACCACGTGGAGCCGCTCCCCGGCGATCAGGTTGCAATCGCACCGCTCTGCCAGGTAGTCGTAGATCTCCCGGCACAGGTTATAGCCCATGGCGGTCTCGGAAAGGTCCTTGCCCATCACCACCAAACATACATGGCCCGGGGCGTGGCGGCCCTTTTGATCCGTATTGGAGAAGCATTTCACATGGGCGGCCCGGGAGAAGCGGAAGAGCACCATCTGCTCAAAATCCGCCGCGCCCAGAGCCCTGCCCCGGTGGCGAATGCACTTGTTACCAAGGCTTTCGATTTTTTCCATGGGGGTAGGGTCGGTGCCGCCGCTCATGGGGCCAATGTTTACCACCCCGGTGATCCGGGGTAAGGAGCCCACCAGGGCGTTGACCTGGCCGGCTGGCAGGTTTCCCCGCACGCCACCTCCATAGAAGTAGGTCACTCGGATATTCAGCGTACCCTTGGGGGGCACCTTGCCGTTGCGGCCGTTGCCGAAGCGGATGATCCCCGCCAGGGCCTCCAGCTCATAAACCCGGGCGTCCCCATCTGCCAGCAACAGATTGGAAACCGGTTCCCAGCGGACGAAGCAATGGGTCACCAGCCCTTCCTCCCGCTCCAGCCGGATCCGGCCGGGCAGCTGGGCTTCCAGCTGGGCCATCTGGCCGGCGGACAGCTCCCCGGCTTCATCCACCCACACCTGGCATTCCAGCACCGGGGTCTCCAGCAGCTCCAGGGTCTTATCCACCTCATAGGCTTCCGTGCTGAAGTATTGATCTGCGCCCCGCTGCTGCTGCCGGGCCTCCACGATGTTGAAGTCCAGCCCGGTCACCTGGGGCGCGGGCCGGGTGAGGGGAGTGAAGGAGCTCAGGCTCATCCGCAGCCAGCAGCCCGTTTCCCCAAAGAAGGTGGTCTCAGGCACCGGCTGGGAGATATACAGGAAGGCCGTGCCCGTATAGCGCATATTCTTGGTTTGATCCACCGTGCGCACCTGGACGAACCCGGTCCCGTCCCAGGCCTCAAAGAGGATCTTGCTGGGCAGCCGGGTCTCCCCGGCGATCTGCATCAGCATGGACAGGGGCATCCCGTGGGGCGAGCCGTCAAAGCGCAGATACATGGCCCGGGGATGGGGAGGCAGGGGATCGTAGACGGTCATGGCCAGGTCCGTGACCCCCTCCGCCTCCGGGACCTCGGTCAGGGTGGCGTTGTTCCAGGCACGCACGGCCTGGGCAGGCCGCAGGTGGTCGTATTGGAAGTTGCACTGGATCCCCTTCACAAAGGGCAAGATCCAGCGGGGAATGGCGCTCAGGTAGTTTTCCACGTTCACCACCCGGGCCCGGATGTAATAGCCGGTTTCCGCGTTGACCGTGGCGGCCGCCATGTCCTCCGGCACCGTGAACAGCACCAGCAGCGCCCCCTCCCGCTTGCAGGAGAAGGGGTTCTGGTTGCCGCCCACCGAAAGCTTGGCCCAGCCGGTGCCGTTGTAGTACTCCCACACCACCTGCTCCACGAACACGTCGTCCGGCAGGATGCGCACCGCGTCGTTCTTATCGATGATCCGCTTGTTGAATTCGTATTGGGGCTCATCCCCCACGGTGGAATAGATCACCGGCACGATATCCAGCCCCAGGTTTACCCGGGCGCCCCGCTTGCAGAACACCCGGTCGGAGCGGATGTAGAACATCTCATAGGGGGCGGGCCGCCGGCCAAAGCAATAGCCGCCCTCCGCCAGGGAGATGGGGATGTCGTTGTTGGAGGCGCTGTCCGCGGCCACGCTTTTGGGGATCATGCTTCGCAAGGCGATGCCGCTGAGCTGAATGGCGCCCTCCACCTTGGGGCTCACATCGCAGTAGATGTAAATGTTGCCGTCCGCCTCCGGGCAAAGGGCCTTTTCATCCTCCTTGAACAGCCGCAGGATACCGCCCTCCGCCTGCACCCGGTCAAAGGCCGGGTAATCCACCCCGTCAAAATACCGCCAGGCGGCCCCTTCCGGGTCCCCCAGGGTCTGGGCGGTGGCAGCCTCCAAAAACCGGGCGGTCTGCCGCAGGGAGATCTGCAATTCGCAGGGGCCCGCCAGGTCCAACACCTGGTTCTGGGCAAAGGCGAACCGGTGGAACTGAAGGTTTGCTTCCCCGGTGGGGGCGAAGAAGGGCTGCTCTTTGGAACGATCCAGCCGCTCGATCCGGCCCGCCTCCGGGTCCACGTAATATACGTCCGCCAGGCTGGCGGTAATGGCCTCGATCCGGTGGGTGGTGGCAAAGACCGTATTGGTGCCGTCCTCTTCCTGGGCGGCGGCAAAGATCTCCGTGCCCGCCGGCACCGGCACCGGCCCGCCTTCCCCGCCGGCTTCAAAGCGCACCAGCCCGCACGCAGGGGTCACCCCCGGCCCGGGCACGCCCAGCAGGTTGAGAAATTCCGTATAATGCTTTTGCGGCAGCAGGTTGAACCGGTCGATGGTCTGATAAAACATCTCCCCAAACAGGGTGGCGATGGCCGCCCCGGGGTCGGTTTCATCCCCCTGCTCATAGCGCCATTCCGGGACGTATTCCCCCGCCCGGCGCTGGATCAGGTCCATCAGGTCCTTCTTGGTCCGCGGGTCCAGGATGGGCTTGTTCATTCTTCCGCTCCCTCGTTCAAATAAAACGGGTATACCCGATTGTACCGGTTATTGGTATTGCGCACGGTATACTCCACCTGGATGAGCAAGGCGCCGGCATTGCCGTCCTGCTCCCGGGTCTCCACCTCCACGTCCACGATCCGGGGCTCCTGGAGCAAGAGCTGCTCCTGCACATCGTATGCGATGGCGGATTTGGAATTGTGGGCCATGGGGGAAAAGGCGTATTCCGCCACATTGGATCCGAATTCCGGCCGCATCACCCGCTCCCCGATGGAGGTCTGGATGATGATGCGCACCGCTTCCTCGATATCTTCCTCAAAGAGGGACATGGCGATCTTTCCTGTCCGCCGGTCGATCTGCAGCGGGAATTTCAAGCCGCTGCCCAAAAAGTCCTTGCTGCCCATGCTGCCTCCTTCCGGGCTCAGTTGATCTGCACCAGGGCGCCCTTGATGGTGGTATTTCCGGACGCCTGTACGTTCAGCAGGCCGTTGGACTTGATATCCACCTGGCTGCCGTTGGCGGTAAAGCCGTTGTTCGCCTTATGCTCCACATCCGTGCCGGCAAAGGATATGGTCTTGTTCCCCTTGCCGGTGATGTTGCCGGCGGATTCCAGCACCAGGCTGGTATCCCCCGCGCTCAGGGTAAGCTTGGTCTTGGCCGCCAGGGTGATCTCCCCCTTTTCCCACAGGATGGTCAGCTTGTTGTCCCCGTTTTTATCCTGCAGGGCCAGGCTTTTGTTTTCATCGTCCAGCTGGAGCATGGTCCCCGCCGGGGTGGTGACGGTGACCTTTTCCTTTTTTTCGGTATCCTCCAGCTTGATCTCTATGCCCGCCGGGGTCTTGATGCACCGCACCTCGTTGACCCCGTCCTGCACCGTATAGGGGGGCTTGATATCGTTGGCCCAATAGCTGCCCAGCACGATGGGATGGTGCACATCCCCGCCCAGATAGGTGAGCAGCACCAGGTCCCCCACCTTTGGGAAGAAAAACTGGCCGTAGCCCTGTCCGCCCATGGGCGCCATGCAAAAGCACCAATCCGTTTCCCCCACGTCCTTGTCCGCGGTGACGGGCTTGCACTTAAGCCGGTTCAGGTTATCCGGGTCCTTGATGTTGGTGACCTCGGCCAGGATGACCCCGGATTTGCGCATATAGCTGGTGGCGTCGTTGCTCATTTGCTCTTAGCTCCCTTTACCTCAAAGCTGGTATAATAGCCGTCCTCGCTGAACTCGTGGGTGACTTTGCTGATAAAATACTTATCCGCCGTGGATTTATCAAAGCCCTTCAGGGAGATATACCGGCCGGGGATCAGCTCCGGCAGGCCCACGCACCGGCCCTTGCCGGATACGAAGGAATAGGCCCGCTGGTCGAAGATGGCCTGGGCCAGCTCCTTGCACTCCTCCGGGGTCTGGACGAAGAAGTTGATCTCCTTGAGCACCATGCCGCTAAACCCCCGGGCGATATCCCCGGCCTCCTTACCAGAGCCCGAGGCGCTGGTATCGGTGGCCTCCCCGGAGATGGGTTTCAGGGTCTTGGGGTCGATGCCGTAGACCACCACCTTGCCGATCTGCTTGCGCAGGGACACGGTCTTGGAGAACTGCAAAAGGCTAACCCCCAGGTTCAGCTCGATGATGGAGCTGGTCTTGCGCATCAGGGAATCGAATACGATCTCCCCGTCGATGACGGTGAAGGTCAGGTTATAGGTGCGGGCCAGGAAGCACAGGAAATGGTAATCGTCCATCTCCTCCTGGATCAGCTCCGCGTCGAAGTCCTTGATGGTGCCCACGTTGACCTTTTTGGCGTAGCCCTTGGAAACGCATTCGTTGAGGATCTCCTTTACCACGGTGGTGGTGGATTTTTCCTGCATGTATTTGCGGTCCTGGGCGTTCATAAGGTACCCTTTTGCATCGATGCCGTTTACGGTGATGCTGGGGGCGCCGTTGGCGGTATAGTTGATGGTATAGTCGTCCACAAACCCAAAGAAGATGGATTCCTTGCGCACGTAGCCGGCTTTGATCTCGATTTTGTTGCCCACCTGGATGGTATCCAACAGGCTGTTGTTCCACTTGCTGCCCTCGTAGTCGTACTGGGACTCCAGGGTAAAGCTGCAGCCGCCCGCGCCCTCCCCGGCGTCGATGTCCACGGTGATGGAAGAAAAGTGGAACTTGGAGGTTTCCAGGGTCTTGCCGTCCACGGATACCGCAAAGGCCGGCGCGCGAAACCCGTCGTATTTATCTTCCAGGCTTTTGAATTGATAGGACCCTGTATCCATGGGCGATGTATCTCCTAAAACGCGTCCTTACTTGAGGGCCGGCAGCTTGATCATGCGGCCGGTATCCAGCAAACGGGGGTTTTCGATCTGGTTGGCGTTGGCGATGACCCGCCATTGCTCGCACTGGCCGTATTCCCGGCCGGAAAAGCTCCACAGGGCGTCCCCCTGATGCACGGTGCGGTACTTGGCGGTATCCGGGGACTCGTTGGGCTTCATCTCGGCGATCTTGCTGGGCTTCATATATTGCTTGAAGGTCACCTGCAAGGTAGCCCGCACCGGGGTGCCCAGCTGGTTGAACATGGTGAACTTCTGGCTGCAGTTCACCAGATGCCCCTCGAATTGCAGCGAACCCCATTCGATCTTCAGCAGAGGGGGCACGTGGGTGCTTTTATCGATGATCATCAGGTCGTAGATCTTGGCGGTATATTTGCGCACGTCCATCTTGGCGGGGGCGGGGGCCAGGGCGGTGGCGTTGAGCTTGAGCACGTCCCCCACGCTGCCGCCCACCATGCTGGCGGCGTAATAGGTATCGAAAAACAATTCCATTTGCAAGGTCTCGCTGCTTCCGTGCACAAACTGGATGCTGGGCATATTGGAAGCCAGGCCCGGGGCCTCGCTGTATTTGGCCCCCCGCTCCTGGACGTAGGACTCGGGATTGTACATCACGTAGATCTTTTTGTTGTTGGTCTTGTTGGTGATGCACATCTTTTCCAGGGGCATGATCATATTGGGATTGGGCTTGCCGATCTGCATGGGGCACCTCCTCTAGGGGTTGTTCATAGGCCCAGCCTGCGCTGGTCCCGTTTGAGCCGGTCCTGGATGATGGTATAGACCTGGTTGGCCATGCGCCTGATCTCCGCATCGGAAAACCGCAGCGGAGGCGTTTCCTGGGGTTCCGGCTTTTTCTTATGGGTCATACGGGCGGTGGCGCCGGTATACCCGGGGGCGGTCCAAACCATCTGGCTGGCCGGCTGGCTCTGGGGCCGCGCCGGGCTTGCGCCGGACTGCCCCTGGGCGGGCTGGCCGCCGGGCTTTGGCTGGGCCGGCTGGCTCTGCTTGGTTGGTTCAAAGCTATCCCGCAGGAAGTCCCGAGCCCACCCGGGCAAGGACTGCACGTAGGGGGATTCCGAATACCCTGCTTGGGCCGGGGCGGCTTTCTCCCCGCCCTTGGGGGCCGGGCCCATGGCCGGCTGCGCCTGCGGCCGGCTGGCCGCATAGGTGAGGGGCTGGCGCTGGAATTGGCCGCTTCCCCCCGCCGCCGGCAAGGCGGCCGCCTGGGTTTGCCCGGGCCGGAACCCGGTCATATGGCCGGGGCTCTTTACGCTGCCCAAAGGCCGGAATACCCGGTTCAACCCCTGTCCTTCCGCCGCCGGCGTTTGCCGGGAAAGGGCCTGGGCCGTCCGCTGGCCCAGGGGCTGGAAGTCCCGGTGCCAGGGCAGCTGTAGCGTCTCTTCCGCCCCGCCCTGGGGGGCAGGGCCGTACACCAGGGGCGTTCCCGTCTGCATCCCGCCTGTGGCAGCCACCGGCTGGGCCGGGGCCTGGGCCATGGGGGCGGGCTGGGCTTGGGGCTGCGCCGCCTCTGGGGAGGCTTGGCTCGCCTGAAGTGGGGATCGCTCCGCTGCTACCGCCTCTTGGACAGCCTGTTTTCCTTCCCCTTGGATGACGCGCTGCGCTTCCGATTTGGCCGTTTGCCGGGCCGCCTCCCCTGCCGCCTGGGCTTCCGCCGTCCCTTGGACTTCCCCGGCTTTGGCCAGGGGCCTTTCCGGTTCCCGAGCCGCCCTCTGCCGAAGAGCCGGCCCGGGCTCCGGGGCTTGGCCCGGCTCCGGGATGGGGGCGTATTGCAACGGCGCCTCCAGGGGGGCGAACGCCGCCTGTCCCAAAGCCCGCTGGGCCATGGCAGGCTGGTCGTCCGCGCTTCCGGGCTGGGCCTCTTCCCCGGCCGCTACCGTCTGGCCGGAGCCTGGATGGGCCGCTCCGGGGCGTTCTTCTATGTCCTGCCCCGTTGGGGGCTGCGGTTCCCTTGCTTGCTTTTGTGCGGGGGCTTTGGCCGCCGTTGCCTTTGGCCCGGCCTGAGCCCGGGATGAGGCGTCCATGGACGGCTGGCCGGCCGCTTGTGGGGTCCGGGCCTTTTTTGCCTGCCGGTCCTCCGTCCGGCTACCTCCTTCTTGGGCCGCCTGCCGGATTACCGGCTGGGCGGGAAGGACGTCCGGTTGGGTTGAAGCCGCCCCCTCCTGCCGGTGGGTCATGGCCGCCGGGCTGACAAGGCCGGCCTTCTCTTGGATGGCCGGGGCCAATCCCGTGGCCAGCGCCTCCTCCTCCGCAACCGTCTGGGAGATCGCCGAACCCGCCGCCGGCTGGAAAGCCGATTGAACCCGCGCCTGGCCCGGGAAGGCCGCCTGCCGCAGATCCAGCGGCGCCATGTCCGGCTCCAGCTGAACCGCGGGGCCGGCAACCATGTCCGGGGGCATCGCGCCCTGCTCCAACCCCGCTTGGGGCGGGATGGCGCCCGGCTGGGCTTGGGATGCGCCGTCCGGGCCGGTCTGGGCCGCCTGGGCCGGGGCGATCGGAGTCCTATTCCCTTGGCCCCTGCCCGCCTGCGCCGAAACGGCCTGGGCGTCGCCGGCCCGGGCTGGCGGCGCCTTGGGGGCTGCCGCCCGGGCCGGGGGAAACGCCTGCCGCTCCAGCGGGGCGCGGGTGGAAGCGGTCAGGCCCGCTTCCTGGTTCCGGCGCAACACCTGGGCATAGCGCAGCTGGGCCGGTTCCGGGGCCTTTTGCCGGGCCGCAGCCACCTCCGCCATGGCCTTGGCCTGGGCCACCGGGCCCTGCAAAAATACCTCCCGCCGCGCCAGGGCGGCGCGCACGCTGGTATGGTAAAAATTCTGGATGGTGGGCGCGGCTTGGCGGATGACGCTGCGTTCCAGGGTGAACCGCTCCCGCAGGATGCGCTCCACCAGCCGCTCCGTCATGCTCTCCACGACCCTTTCCCCGGGTTCTTCCTGCTTTGCCTTGGATTGCTTTTCCGCCGGCAGGGTCAGGTGCAGATCCACCTGTACGTTGGGAACCGGGGCTGCGCCCTGGTCCTCCTCCGGGGCATATATGAGATGCAGGGGCGTATACAGGCCGGTAGCGGTATTGTTCCGCTCCAAAATGGCCTGGGCGAACGCCAGGGATGCAAAGGGGGATGCCGCCAGCGCCTCACGCTGGGGCAATACCGCCATATCCCGTTTGCATAGCCCGATGTTCTCCATGGGTACGCCGCCTTCCTTTCTTGCGCGTTTAGATGCAGCCGTTGTACTGCAATTCGATCCGGTTTACCGCCAGCTCCGGCTGGGTGCTGTTGAGGCTGGGCCCCACATATTTGGACAGCAGGGCGTCGTTGATCATCCAGGTGCGCTTGGTGGCCCCGGTATGATCCTTCAGGGTGATGATGCCGTTGATGGGCATACGCATTCCCAGGTTCATCAGGTGCATCCAGGCCTCAAACCCGTCGATCATGGTCACCGTCCCCTGCTCCAGCACCAGGGTCTGGGGGACGATATTCTTAAAAAACTGCCGGGGGTAAGGACAGCCGCCCTCGTTATAGGTTTCGTATTCAAATTCCATGGCCAGGCCGCTCACCGATGTGAACCGCCCGCTCAGGCCCAACGCCGGCGCCCCGAACATCACTTCAAAATAGGTATTTGCCACATAATCCGACATCGCTATGGCTCCTTGGTCCTTTCTTCCATCAGGCCGGCGGGTTGGCCACCCGCTTGAACCCGGTGATGGAAAATTCGATGGTTTCGGTCAACACGGCGCTCTGGCTGCTATCCATGGGCGCCAGGGTATAGGAAACCGGCATGGCGTTGATCAGCGACCAGATCACCCCCCGCTTCCCCTTCCCGTCCACGGCCACCACGTTGATGGTGCGGCGCAGGGACGCCCCGGTAGGCGGCGCGCTTTCCGAGGGGGCGCAGGCCAAGATCCAGTCGAAAAACTCATTGTCCCCGATCACCCCCTTGGTGAGGGTCACGTTTTCAAAGGAGGTGATAGAGGGGATCTTCTCGGTGACCCCCCGTTCCTCGGAGCCCCAGCGGGTCTCCACCACGTGGGTCTGCATCCGGATGCCGGAAAACTGGGCAAAGGCCGCCACCACCGTGGGCCCGGCCCCTTCCACCTCCACCAGGAAGCGAAACGCGTTGAAGGGCTCGTTATAGATAACGGACATAGGCCCTCCTTTCTATAAAATGGCGTCAGCGGAATTCGATGGGCCGCTGTTGGTCTTTGCCGCTTAGGTTCTGGTTGATGCCGGAAACCTCCGCGCACCAGCGCCGCCGTTCCCGGTGATCCAGATTCATCAGCTCTTCCCTGGGCCAATGGAGATAATATCCCAAAAAGGCCATTTCCTCATAGAGCCGGTCCTGGGGATACAGGGCCAGCTCTAATCCAATAAAAAATCCAGGGGCACCTCAAAGCTTTGGCCGCAATGGGGGCAGGCCACCTTATAGGAGGGGGTGTCCGCCATATTGATCCGCTGATACAGGTCCTGCAAATAGGCCAAGTCCATGGTGAACAGGCCCTCGATGACCCGGGTATTGATATTGGGCAGGGTGCCCAGCTTGGTGATGACCCGGGAGAGCAGGATGATGGAAAGATAGCCGGGGTTCTGCTGCACCTTGGGGTCCCGCATGGGCAATATCTCATCCGCCGCCGTGGCCAGGCGCATCACACCTTTGCGGTGCAGATCCCCGTTGGCGTCCACATAACCCTTTGGCAGTTCAAATTCAAATTCCGTTTGCATGGGTTGCCTCCATCATGCCGCGCGGGCCCCGGCGGGCGCCGCCGGGGGGCAAAGCCCCCGGCTTTGCGGCGCGCGCCGGGCGCGCAAGGTCATAGGGTATTAGTTGGGAGAGGGCTCGCCGGCAGGGCTGCCGGGGGTATGCTCCAGGCCCTCGTGGCACAGCTCCAGGGAATGGATGGCCACCTCGCCGCCCATACCGGACAGATCCGGCACCGTGTAGCTCACCGGCCAGGCGTTGATCAGGCTCCAGGAGGGGCCCGGGTTGCCCGCATCGTCGATGAGGGTGATGGTCACGTTATGCCGCTCCAAGCCGGTGGGGTTGGCGGTGTTGGTGGGAGCTACGGAATAGACCCAGGTGAGGAAATCCGTATCGTCGCTCACGCCCCAGCGCAGGGTCACGTTGCCAAACTTGGTCAGGCCCGGCAGCTTGCGGGGGGTATTGCGCAGATCGTCGCCTTCCCGGTATTCGATGGCGTCCACGGAGGAGCTCATGCCGGATACTTCAGAGAAGCCTGCCCGGCTGATGCCGTCGATCTCCACCTGGTAGCGAAATACTCTGTAGGGATAATTGATTGCCATAGTATTCTCGTCCTTTCGTCAGCGTTGGTCTGCCTTAGCCTTCCGACTCGGAGGAGGCGGTGTGCTGGGTGATCCGGAAGATCACGAACTCGGCGGGCTTCACGGCAGCGATACCGATGTTGCAGATCAACCGGCCGTTGTCGATATCATCCTGGGTCATGGTGGTGGGTCCGCACTCTACGAAATAGGCCTCAGAGGGGGTGGAGCCGGCCAGGGCGCCGGAACGCCAGCAGGTGGCCAGGAACATTTCGATGGTACGGGTCACCCGGCCCCAAAGCACTTCGCTGTTGGGCTCGAATACCACCCAGTTGGTGTTGGCCTTGATGGACTCCTCGATGTAGATGTACAACCGCCGTACGTTCACATACTTCCACAGGCCGTTGGAGCTCATGGTCCTGGCGCCCCATACCCGGATGCCCCGGCCCGTAAAGGCGCGGATCAGGTTGACGCCCTTGGGGTTGAGGATATCCTGCTCGCCCTCGTTGTAGTTGCAGCTCAGGCCCGTGCAGCCCCGGACGATCTCATTGGCAGGGGCCTTATGCACGCCCCGCTCGTTGTCGGTGCGGGCATAGATGCCGGCCATGGCGCCGGAGGGCGGGAAGTAGGCGCTGCGCTTGGCCAGGGGGTCGAACATCTCCAGCCAGGGATGATACATGGCAGCGTAGGTGGTGTCGTACATATCCCGGAATTCCGCCACATCGTTGGTCTTTTTCCGGTCGATGGGCACATCCAGAATGGCGAAGCAGGACTTGCAGTTTTCGCAATGGGCGATCAGGGCAGCCTGTACCTCGGGGGCGGTGACGCCGGGGATGGCCATGATGGACACATCCACGTTCTCCAGGAAGGCAGCCAGGCCGCTGCGCTTGCCGGGGCCGTTATCCGCGCCCATGTAGACGCTGGGGTTCACGTTGGCGACCTTGCCGTCGCTGCCGCCCGCCAGGGCGATCACAGCGGCGCCGCCCACCAGCTCGATGGGGGTCGCGCCGGCCTTGGCGGGCGCGGGGGCCTTCTCGTCCTTGCCCTCCTTGGGGGCGGCGGGGGCCTTGGCTTCCGTTACGGCGACGGTCACCAGGTCGGACTTGCGGGTCCGGGCGCTGACGAAGTTGCCGGCTTCGGGGCAGAGGGATACGTTGGCGTAGGTCTCCACCACGTCGTCCAGCTTCACGGTCAGGGTCAGCTCGCAGGTCTTGATGTACTTGGGGGTGCCGATCTTTTCATCCGCCACGTTCAGGGTGCAGGGCGCATCCAGGGTAACGATGTTGTCCAGGCTGGAAACGATGGTGGCATAGGCCTTGGCCTTGCCGTCGAACAGCTCCACCACGTCCCCCTGGTTGAAGCCATCGGCATTCTTCAGCTTCAGGTCCGCGCCGTTCACGGCGATAACCTGGGTCTTGGCCTTGGAGGAGGCCTCCACGGTTACGCGGATCTTGTTGCCCCATTCGCCGGGGTTAGCCGCCTCGATCTGCAGCACGCCGGCCGTTGCCTTGGCCGCCGCAGCGCCCTCGGCCGCCACGCGCATGATATACGCGCGGGATCCGCCATTGATGAAGAACTGCTCCACCGCATAGGGCAGGAACCGGGCTTCGCCAAACTTGGCCTCGCTCAGATACCCGCCAAAGGCCCGCTTATAATCGGCAAAGCTGGTGACCAGCTGGGGCTTGCCCACCACCGGTCCCCTCTGCGCCAGGCCGATAAAGCCTGCGGTGCTGGTGCTGACGCCCTGCATGGGCACCGCACCGGAATCGTATTCTTCCACATACACGCCCGGGGATAAGTATTCTGCCATCCCTTTGTGTGCTCCGCGCCCACTTGGAGCTTACGCGGAGCATTCCTCCTTTCTTTTTCTGGGTTTTCCGTTGATTTTTTGTATCCTCAATGTTGGAATACACCTGATTGTTTGGCGCAGGCCTCCATTTGGGTCCAGAAGTGTTTCATCACCCCTGCGCTGTACTCCAACGCCCGGGTGATGGATTCCTGGGCGCTGTAAGCGTCGAACAGATCCGCGCTGACCCGCAGCACGATCCGCTCCCCCGAAAGGAATAGCCCGCCCCTTGTGAGGGCGGCGTTGACCTGGTTCACCTGGTGCAACGCCCGTCCCTTGTCCGCCACGGGAAACGGGTATACGCCATAGATCATAACCGTCTGCGGCGCATACCGGCAAACGGTCTCCCACCTGCGGCTCCCATCCTCAAACACGAACCGCACGCCGTCCTTTTCCCCGCGGTACGGAATGCCGTTGTAGGCGAGCGCCTCCAAAAGGGCTGCCGCGGGATCCACTCGCTCGTCAGGAAGATAGCCGGCCATCCGCGCCTCCTGTCCAATCCCCTAAGCCTGCGGCCCAATCCCCGCCCAGGGCTGCCGCCGGATAGCTTTCCATATCCAGCGGCCCCGGCGCCAACGCGCCCCTGAAAAGGGCGGGCGCCTTTGCCGCGATGGGGTAGGCTTCGGGCAATTGGGGGTTTTGTTCATAGGCAAAGGGCTCCACCGTCAACTTGGGCCCGCCCTGGACCAGGGCGCCCAACGCGCTGTTGCCCACCTGGGCTCCCAGGGCCAGTGCGTCCACCGGCCGTAGCATGGCCGCCGTACCCCCCAGCCGCAACACAGCCGCCGCCCGGGCGGCGCATTGGGCCTGGCGCTGGGAATCCCCTTGCCGTTGCGCCGGCAACGAAAACCGGGCTTCCGGTTGTTCCGCCCGGGCCGTTTGCTGCGCCTGCTTCTCCATGACGTTTGTCTCCCTTCCTGTTTGGAATCCCGAGGATCGCCTCCGGGCCCTGCCTGCGCCTGGCCCGCGGCGGTTCGCCGGACTCCGGCATCCCCCCTCTCACTGCGTTTGGGAATCTCATTCCCGCTCCGGCTCCTTCTCCGGCCCTTCGTCCTCCCCGTCCCCCGTAGGCGGCGGTTGGGCGGCGGCCGCTTCCTGGCCTTGCATGGCCAGCAGCTCTTCTGTAAATCCCGGTTGGGTAAAGGCGTCCAGCGCCTTGTTGGCGCTGTCGGAGATGGAGCGGAGCGTTTCGATGAAGCGTTGCTTCATCTGATGCTTTTTTTCCATCAACGCCTCGGTTTTCACGATGGCGTGCTGTAAGATCGCTTTGCTTTGGGGGTCCTTCGCCGCCTCCAGCTTGCCCCGGTATTCCGCCAAAAGGGCCCGCTCCTGGGCGTCGGACAAAAAGGGATACGCCTTTTGCAGGGTCCCGGCCCCGCTTCCTTCCCCCAGCTGGTTCTTGCCGCTGGCCAGTTCCGTCATGGCGTCCACCACCCGGCGGGCGTCCCGCAATACATCCACCACCAGGCCCACGGCGCCGTCCGCCTCGCCCCGGTTGAACAGCACCTGATCCGGGGGATGCCCGGATACGTTCCGGCGCTGGGAGCTCCCCTCGAACAGCTTGCGCTGCCTTAGGTTGGTGGGCTGGGATTGCCCGGCCGTGCGCTTGAGGCAGGAAAAGAGCATCATCTTCCCCGAACCCCGCAGCACCGCGCTGGCCATGGTGCCCCGGTTGAAGGCCACCTGGGCGAACCGGCTCAAAAACATCTGCTGGCCCGCGTCCCCGCTGGGCTCCACCATATCCGTCATGCTGGACTGCTCCAAAAAGCTTTCCCGGCCCCGCTGTTGGGCCAGCGTGCCTGCCTGGCCCGCCTGGCCCTGGCCTTCCCGGCCCGGGGCCTGCTGGTCCGCCTGCCGCTCCTCCTGCCACAGGCCGGGGACGATGGAGGGCATCTCGCCCTGAAACAGCTCCCCGCTGCGGGCTTTGGCCTTCTGGCTGCCCATCAGGTCGAAGGTCTTTTGAAAATCCTCTGTAATGTGCCGGACCGGGTCCCGATTATCGAAATACTCCGCCCCGGCCGCCGCGGCCAGCTGCTTGCGCACCGTCTGCTCCAAGCCCGCCCCCTTTTCCCCGGGGGCCTGTATGGCCCGTTTCTTCCATTCCTGCAAGCCGCCCATGGGTCACCTTCCGTTTCCGATCCCCGCCAGCTTCAGCGCCCGTACCAGGTGCTTGAACTCCGCCGGCTTCACCACATAGTCCGTCAGATGCAAGCGCACCCCCATCACGGCGTATTGGCTGGTGTCCGTCAGAAAAATCAGGGGGACCTTCTGATCAAGCTCCCGCAGCCGCCGTACCGTCAGGAACCCGGCCGGCCCGTCCTGGCTCAGCAGGATCGCCCGAAACCTGCGCATCCGCATGGCCTCCATCAACTGATTGACGTTTTCATATAGGACCACGGATTCTTGCTGGTCATAAAGCTGGCAGATCTGTTGAACCCGGTGCTGGAGTTCCATACCATTATTCTTATTTTCATCGCAAATCCCGATCATCGCCTTGCCGGCACCGTTTCCTTCCCGGTTCCTGGGAAACCTATGAACTTTCCGCCTTCCTGATTGATTTGCAAATCATCTCATACCAATCTGTCGCTGGGTCTTCATATATGCTGTATGCTGAATAAATTATAAGGCAAGGAATTGGCATATGTCCACGGAATTGTCATAAACTGCAAAAACATGTCACGAGTGCGTGCAATGCGCGGCGATCCACTCCCGCACTGGATGGAGCTTATCTTCGCTAACCGGGATCTGTTCCCCATTGTCCAGCTCCAGTGTCCTGCCCGCCAGTTTGCGCACATGGCTACCGTTGACCACATAGCTCCGGTGGCAGCGGAAAAACCGGGGGGAAGGCAATTGCTCGGCCAGCTGGTTAAGGGTACGGTTGGTGTTGACCTGCTCCTGAAGCAGGCAGATCCGGCTGGTACGGCCGGATACGGTTACGTAAAGGATATCCGCCAAAAGCACCTTGCGGTGGATCCGGGCGGAAACCACGGTAATGCTGCCCATAGATTGGAGAAACAAGCCTCGGTTCCACTGAAGCAGCTCAAAGAGCTGCTCGGCGGCCACCGGCTTGACAAAAAAACCGGCAGGATGCACCTGATAGCAGGAAAGGGCTGCTGCGCCGTCTTGGGAAAGGAATACGATTTGGCAGCTGTCTGTGCATTTGCGGATATGCCGTGCCAGCTCCAGGCCGGAGGTTGGGGCCAGGTTGACGTCCAGGAAGATAAAGTCAAACCTCCCCGGCCGATATTCCTGCAAAAAGGCATCCGCGGTAGCATAGGAGGCAAGGTGTACCAACACCTCCGCAGATTGGAACCAGCTGAAAAGCAACTGTGCAAGCCGCGCCTGCTCTCCTTGATCTTGGCTGCATATGGCAATTTGGATCATGCGTTCCCCTTATGCTCAGGCTGTCGAAAAAGTGGCTTGCGCCACTTTTTCGAGGTGTTCATAGCTCCCTTGCGCCTACGGCGCGGCCAGGGAGCTATGCAAGGAAACCCTTGCTACGCAAGGCTTTTTGCGGATTTGACGCGCATGTCGCCAAATCCGATCAAAGCCTCCGGGGGCTGCGGCCCCCGAACCCCCGGGGGGTTTTCGACAGGCTGGCTGTTTTTTTCGCCCAGCCCACAAAAGGGCTATATACCCTCCCGGACCTTTTGGAACATCCATTCGCAGAAGCACTGCTTCGCCTTGGCCCGCATGGTTGCGCTGATGGGCACATGGCAGCTGTCCTGCAGGATGAAATCGCCGGTGGTCATATTGGCGATATAGTTCATATTAACGATATAGCTACGATGGCAGCGAAGAAAATCCTTGGGCAGTTCCTGCTCCAATTCCACAAGGCTGCGGTTGGTGGTATAGGTACGGCCCGTGGTATGGAAAATGGCTTCCCGGCCAAACACCTCGATATATTGGATCTCCCCCAGCAGGACCTGGACCCGCTCCCGCTCGAATAGGATCTCGATGGCCTGGGCCATGGGGGAGATGTTTTCCAGGCACCAGTCCACGGTCTCGTCCAGCTGGCCCTGGGTATAGGGCTTGAGCAGGTAGCCCGCCGCATAGACCCCATAGCTTTCCAGGGCGTGGTCCTCGCTGGTGGTGGTGAATACCAGCTGGCAGCCCGTATCCTTTTCCCGGATGGCCTTGGCAGCCTCCATGCCGGTGAGGGCGGGCATATAAATATCCAAAAATAGGATCTGATACTTCCCCGGAGCAAAGGCGTCTAGGAGGGCCCGGCCGTCGGCAAAGGGCTGGATCTCCGCCTGCACATGCCGGTCGGCGCAATACTGTTGCAGCATGGAAACCAGCTCCCGCCGGTCGGCGGCGCTGTCATCGCATATGGCAAATCGCATCCATGTCCCTCCCTTATTTCAGGGCCTTTCCGCCGGCTTCCTACCGAGGAGCCTGGGCCGGCGCTTCCGCCATGGCGGGGCGCTTTCCCGTTTCCATAAAAGACCTTTTTCGCAATAATCCGCCATATATATTATAGGTTTTTTTAATGGGTACGGTCAATATTTATGCGATGAAATTCTTTCTTATTTATAGATAAACTGGCACCGGGGCCCGACAGCAAAGGCTATCCTCCGTCACCAGACAATCCACGCAATGGATCCGCACCCCGGCCGCCGCCGCCTCCCTGAGCGCCCGGCCAAACGCGGGGTCCATGGCGTCGTTGGGCCGGAAGCACCTGGGCCCCGCCATCTGCACCACCACCAGCACCCAGGCCTCCCGGCCCGCCCGAGCCAGGGCCGTCAGGGTCCGCAAATGCTTGGTCCCCCGGAGGGTGGGGGCGTCTGGGAACATGGCTACGCCATCCACTTCCAGGGTACAGCCCTTCACCTCCATGTAGATCTGCCGGCCATCCGCCGTTTCTACATAAAAATCCAGCCGGCTGTCCCCGATCCGGTATTCCGGCCGCAGCAGCGTGATCCCCGGGAACAGGCTGGGCAAATACGCCGCCGCCACCCGGTTGGGGGCTTGGCTGTCCATGTTGATCAACAGCGCCCCCTTATATACCGCCACCAGGTCATAGGCGGTCTTGCGGGCCGGGTTTTCCGCCCGGGCCAGGATCACCTTGGCCCCCGGGGTCAGCAGCTCCCGGCACCGGCCCGTATTCTTTACGTGGCATACCGTCTCCCGGCCCTCCACGTCCACCAGGGCGATGAACCGGTTTGGCCGGGCGAGGAACCTGCCGCTGGTCACCTGTGGATATCGCATTGCCCCGCCTCCTTTCCCCTGCGCCATGCCGGCTCAGGGACATCCGGAAATAGTATACCATAGCCGGGCGGATTTTGCCGGGCCCTGAATCGGGAAATTGCCCCCGGGCCTGTGCAACGATGGATATATTTATTTATGAAACAAGCGCCATTGCCCGGGGGGCGCGGGACATGGTATACTGATAGCCAAAGTCCCCGAAAGGAGCGAACCCATGGCCCTACTGTTCGATACCCATGTGCAGAAGATGAAATACAACGTGCTGCGGGAGGTGGCCCGCCTGGCCTACCAGGACGCCCTGACCCCCCAGCAGCTGCTGGAGATCCCCAAGCGGATCATCCCGGAGGGGAAGCCCAGCTTCCGCTGCTGTATTTATAAGGAACGGGCCATCATCGGCGAGCGGGTAGGCATCGCCCTGGGCGGCCGGGAAGACGGGAACGTGGTGGAGGTGCTATCCATCGCCTGCGACGAGTGCCCGGTGGACGGCATCCAGGTGACCGCGGCCTGCCGTGGCTGCCTGGCCCACCGCTGCATGGATAACTGCCCCAAGGGCGCCATCACCGTGGTAAACCACCGGGCCCAGATCGATAAAGGGAAGTGCGTGGAATGCGGCAAATGCATGAGCGTATGCCCCTATTCCGCCATTGTGCAGAATACTCGCCCCTGTGTTAGGGCCTGCAAGCCCAAGGCCATCAGCATCCACCAGGAGACCAGCAAGGCCATGATCCATCACGAGGCCTGCACCGCCTGCGGCGCCTGCGTATACCAGTGCCCCTTCGGGGCCATCATGGATAAATCCGACATCACCCGGGTGATCCGGCTGCTGCTGGATTCCCAGGACAATACCGCCTACCGGGTTTATGCGGTGGCCGCCCCCTCCATGGCCAGCCAGTACCCCAGCGCCACCCCCGAAAAGGTGGCCGCAGGCATCCATGCCCTGGGCTTCCACGCGGTGGTGGAGGCGGCCTGGGGCGCGGACATGACCGCCTGGCTGGAGGCCCAGGAGCTGCGGGAAAAGGGCTTTTTGCTCTCCTCCTGCTGCCCGGCCTTCGTCAGCTATGTACAGAAGAACTTCCCCGCCCTCCAGTACCGGATCTCCCATACCCTATCCCCCATGGCCCAGATCGCCAAGTGGCTCAAGCAAACCGACCCCGGCTGTAAGGTGGTGTTTATCGGGCCCTGCATCGCCAAAAAGGCCGAGGCCAAATACACCTCCTCCAGCCAATATGTGGACTATGCCATCACCTTTGAGGAGATGCAGGCCATGTTCGCCGCCCGGGAGATCGACCTGGAGGCCATCCAGGGCGAGCCCCTGGATAACGCCTCCTACTTCGGCCGCATCTTCGCCCGCAGCGGCGGCCTGGCGGCGGCGGTGGCCGAGGCCCTGAAGGAGCAGCACGTCGATCCGGCGGAATTCGAACTCAAGCCCGCCGTGTGCAACGGCATCGAAGCCTGCCGGGTGGCCCTGCTCAAAGCCCAAAAGGGCCTGCTGGACGCCAACTTCATCGAGGGCATGGCCTGCGAGGGCGGCTGTATCGGCGGCCCGGCCTGCCTGAGCCACAGCTCCAAAAACGCCGCCCAGGTGGATGCCTACGGCCGCTCCGCCCTGGAGGAGACCATCTCCCAGGCCATCCATGTGCTGGGCCTGACCCCCCAGGCGGACGCAGAATAGCCCCCATCCCCCAAGGAAGGACGGCGGCGGCTCTCCATGGCTGCCGCTTTTTTACCCCCTGTTTGCCCACCCTACACGCCGTTCCCGGACATCCTCCGCCGTTCCCGTCCCCTATGCGGCCTTTTCCCCGATTCCCCGGCTGCGCCGCCCGCTCCCCGTGGGCTTGCAGCTTGCTTTTTGCCTAAATATTGTGTGCGTTACGCCTTGACCAGCACAATATATTGGGGTATAATGTATCTGCTTCCCAGCCGGAGAAGCCCCGGTTTTTCAGAAAATTTCCCGGGACATACTTCCCGGGCGGTACGCTTTCAAGAAATCGTTTGCAAGAAACAGAAAGAGGTCTTATTGATGATTACCAAAATTCGTAAGCGCAATGGCGCCGTAGTGGATTTTCAGCCCGACCGGATTACCCGGGCCATCTTCAAAGCAGCCAACGCCGTGGGCGGCAACGACTGGGCCAGGGCCGCCGGCCTGACGGACCAGGTGGTGGCCATCGCGGAGCGCCAATATGGGGACGACATCGCGGAGGTGGAGGGCATCCAGGATATCGTGGAAAAGGTGCTCATCGAAAACGGCCACGCAAAAACCGCTAAGGCCTATATTCTGTACCGGGAAAAGCGCCGGGGCGCCCGGGAAGCCAACGCCCTCATCGGCGCCACCATCGAGATGTTCGGCAACTACCTGGGGGAAAACGATTGGCGCATCAAGGAAAACGCCAACACCCAGAAGAGCATCAACGGCATGAACAACTACATCCGGGAGGCCTTTACCAAGCAGTATTGGCTCCATGAGATCTACCCGGAGGAGGTGCGCAGAGCCCACCAAAGCGGGGATCTGCACCTGCATGACCTGGGCTTCTTCGGCCCCTACTGCGCAGGCTGGGATCTAAGGCAGCTGCTCATGGTGGGCTTTGGCGGCGTGCCCGGCAAGGTGGAATCCTCCCCGGCCAAGCACCTGCGCAGCTTCCTGGGCCAGGTGGTCAACTCCACCTTCACCACCCAGGGGGAAACCGCGGGCGCCCAAGCCTGGAGCAGCTTCGATACCTATTGTGCGCCCTTTGTCCGCTATGACAACATGGACTATCACGCGGTAAAGCAGGCCCTGCAGGAGTTCATCTTCAACCTGAACGTGCCCACCCGGGTGGGCTTCCAGTGCCCCTTCTCCAACCTGACCTTCGACATCCATCCTCCCCGCACCCTCCGGGATCAGGCGGTGATCCTGGGCGGCCAGCTCCAGAAGGAAACCTATGGGGAATTCCAAAAGGAGATGGACATGATCAACATGGCCTTCTGCGAGGTGATGATGGAAGGGGATAAAAAGGGCCGGGTCTTTACCTTCCCCATCCCCACCATCAACGTGACCGCGGACTTTGAATGGGACAGCCCGGTGGTGAACAAATTCATGGAGATCACCTGCCGCTACGGCATCCCCTATTTCTCCAACTACATCAACTCCGACCTTTCCCCGGAGGACGCCCTGTCCATGTGCTGCCGGCTGCGGCTGAATACCGGCGAATTGCGCAAGCGGGGCGGCGGCCTCTTCGGCTCCAACCCCATGACCGGCTCCATCGGCGTGGTCACCATCAACCTGCCCCGGATCGGCTACCTGGCCCGCACGGAAAAGGAATATTTCGACCGGCTGCTCTCCCAGATGGAGATCGCCAGAAAGAGCCTGGAGATCAAGCGCAAGACCATCGAGGAGCAGACCGAGCGGGGCATGTATCCCTATTCCGCCCATTACCTGGCGGACGTGAAGCAACGTACCGGGGATTATTGGTACAACCATTTCAACACCATCGGCCTGATCGGCATGAACGAGGCCTGCCTCAACTTCCTGGGCAAGGACATTACCACCCCAGAGGGCCAGGACTTCGCCCTGCGCACCCTGGATTTTATGCGGGACGTGATCACCCGCTTCCAGGAGGAGACCGGCCACGTGTACAACCTGGAGGCCACCCCCGCCGAGGGCACCAGCTACAGCCTGGCCCGGCTGGACAAGAAGCGCTATCCGGATATCATCACCGCCGGCAAGGAGGAGCCCTATTATACCAATTCCTCCCAGCTGCCCGTGGGCTTTACGGACGACATCTTCGAGACCCTGGACCTCCAGGACGAGCTCCAGTGCAAGTACACCGGCGGCACCGTGCTGCATCTGTACCTGGGCGAGCAGATCCGGGATGTAGAAGTGGCCAAGTCCCTGATCCGCAAGGCCTTTACCCACTACAAGCTGCCCTATATCTCCCTGACCCCCACCTTCTCCATCTGTCCGGAGCACGGATACCTGAACGGAGAGGTGTATACCTGCCCCACCTGCGGCCAGGATACCGAGGTTTGGAGCCGGGTAGTAGGCTATCTGCGGCCCGTGCAAAACTACAACAAGGGCAAGCAGGAAGAATATAAGGAGCGGGTCAAGTATGTGATCAAGGAGGACGAATTGCAGGCATGATCTTCGGGGGCATCCAAAAGAGCAGTACCATCGATTTCCCCGGCATTCTTTGCTGCGTGCTCTTTACCCGGGGCTGCGATCTGAACTGCTTTTACTGCCACAACCGGGATCTGATCCCCCGGGGCGGTTCCGCCTTGCCTGAAGCGGAGGTCTGGGCGTTCTTAGAAAAGCGCCGGGGCCTGCTGGATGGCGTAGTGGTCAGCGGCGGGGAGCCCACCCTCCAAGCCGACCTGCCGGAAGCCCTGCGCCGGCTCAAGGCCATGGGCTACCAAACCAAGCTGGATACCAACGGCCAGCGGCCCGGGGCTGTAGCCGCCCTGGTGGAGGAGGGCTTGGTGGACTATGTGGCCCTGGATATCAAGGCCACCGCCGAGGACTATGCCCAGGTTTGCGGCATAAGCGGCTTCCAGCAGGCCGCCAAAACCGCCAAGGCCCTACAATGGGCCGGGATAGCCTATGAGCTGCGCACCACCCTATACCCTGGCATGACCCTGAAAACCCTCTGTGATCTGCTGGCCGCCTTCCCCCCTGCCCCCCGTTGGCGGGTCAACTATTTCCGCCCCCCCGCCCTCTTCCGGCCCCAGGACGCGCCTTTGCTCCGGCGCCCCGCCCTGTCCCAGCCGGAACTCATGGCAGACCGGGACGCTTTATTGGCCATCCAGCCCAATCTGATCCTTTGAAAAGCGGCCTTTGGCCGCTTTTCAGGCTGTCGAAAAAGTGGCTTTCGCCACTTTTT
>UQOG01000004.1 GCA_900542615.1 uncultured Eubacteriales bacterium
TGGGTTCCCGAGCGGCCAAAGGGAGCAGACTGTAAATCTGCCGTCACAGACTTCGGTGGTTCGAATCCACCCCCATCCACCAATCATTTCTGCGGGAATGGCGGAATTGGCAGACGCGCACGGTTCAGGTCCGTGTGTTGGTGACAACATGCAGGTTCAAGTCCTGTTTCCCGCACCAACAAAGAACGTACTCTTCAAGAGTACGTTCTTTCTTTTTCCCGCTTCCCTCCCCTGCCCGTCCAGCGGGCTTCAGAATAGAAGCGCCGTGGTATGTCCGTCGGCTATGCGGCCTGCGCCAGGGACGCAATGCTTGGGCCGCCGGCCAGCTGGGATCCAGGTCAGCTTTTAGAGCCTGCGGCGGCACAACGAATCAGTCGATCGTCCGATTTTTGCCGCAACCTTTCGCTTTAATCTGGAGCGACGTCAACAAGTTATCTTTTTTGATCGTACGGCTGGGCGGCATGTTCTGCTTCTAGTGTGCGCCAGCAAAAGGATTGCCGGTATATAAGCACGTGCATGGGCGGAAACTAGCGCCGGCGAAAAGGCACTGCTTGCAGGGACAAAGACGTGCAGGCGCGCCGCTTTACATAGATTTTACAAAAAAGTGGATTTTCTGTATTCCCAAGGGGGTGGGACATGGTATAATAGAATCGTTAAATCTTTGTAAAGTTTAAATTAGGCGAATATGCCCAGTGGAGGCCAAATGACCATATCATTTTCTGACTTTGTCGTCCAGATGCTTTCCAGCCCAATGCTCGCCATTACCGTGGTGTTAACATTGGGCGTTATTTTAGTTAACGGCTGGACGGATGCTCCCAACGCCATCGCTACCTGCGTATCCACCCGCTGTATGCGGGCGCAGGAAGCGATTATCATGGCGGCGGTTTTCAACTTCCTAGGCGTGCTGGTGATGACCATGATCAACTCCCGGGTGGCCATGACCATCTATAATATGGTCGATTTCGGCGGCAATACCCATGAAGCCACCGTTGCCCTTTGCGCCGCCCTATTTGCCATCGTGGTGTGGGCGACCGCTGCCTGGGCCTTTGGCATCCCCACCTCCGAAAGCCACGCCCTGATCGCCGGTTTGTCCGGCGCGGCCATCGGCCTGCATGGAAGCCTGGGCGGCATCAATTTTTCCGAATGGGTCAAGGTGATTTATGGGCTAGTGCTTTCCACCTGCCTAGGTTTTGGCACAGGCTTTTTGCTTACCCGCTTGGTGGAAAGAATTTGCTCCAGGATGGATCGCGCGCGAACGCGGGGCTTTTTCCAGGGCGCCCAGATCGTAGGCGGCGCAGGCATGGCCTTTATGCATGGCGCCCAGGATGGGCAGAAATTCATGGGGGTGTTCCTGCTTGGTATCTTCCTGGTACAGGGGCAGAATGTTAGCGAGTTTGCCATCCCCATTTGGCTGATGGTCCTTTGCTCGGTGGTTATGGGGCTGGGAACCAGCATCGGCGGCTATCGCATCATCAAATCCGTGGGCATGGATATGGTAAAGCTCCAGCCCTATCAGGGCTTTGCGGCGGACGGGGCCGCTACGTTGTGCCTACTCTTCTCCTCCCTCACCGGCATCCCGGTCAGCACCACCCACACCAAAACCACCGCCATCATGGGAGTAGGCGCTTCCAAGCGGATCTCTGCGGTCAACTGGAAGATCGTGGGGGAAATGACCCTGGCATGGGTGCTCACCTTCCCGGGTTGCGGCTTGCTGGGTTATCTGATGTCCAAGCTGTTTATCGCACTATTTTAATCAACATTTTTTGATAAAGGAGACCATATCCCATGAAAAAGGATCAATATTATTTTGATGTGCTGATCAGCTGCGCCAACTATGGCTGTGATGCCGCCCAATTCCTCCAGGAGACCTTAAAGAATTTCAATCCGGATTCCCTTACGGAGAATATGGATGCCATGCACGCCATCGAGCACAATGCGGACAGCCTTAAGCATGAAATGATGAGCAAGCTCAGCCGGGAGTTCATGACCCCCATCGAGCGGGAGGATATCCTTTCCCTGTCTCAGGAGTTGGATAATGTGGTAGACTGCCTGGACGACGTTATGCAGCGGCTCTATATCCATAATATCCTGGTCATGCGGGCGGATGTGGACGAGCTTACCAATCTAATCGTGCGCTGTACCCAGGCGCTGCGCAAAGCCGCGGAAGAATTTGCCCACTTCAAAAAGTCCTCCACCATCGCCGAATACATCGTGGAGGTCAACACCCTGGAGAGCGAAGGCGACGCCCTATATATGCAGGCCATGCGCAAGCTAAATACCACGGAAACCAATCCCCTAAACGTGCTTTCCTGGACCCATATCTACGAGGGCATGGAAAATTGCCTGGATGCCTGCGAGCACGCCAGCGACGTAATCGAAAGCGTCATCATGAAAAACAGTTAACCAGCCTATCCTACGAGAATCGGTCCCGGCTTCGGGCGGTGGCACAGGAAGCCATCGCCCCAAAGGGAGGCGTATTTGAGCGGCTGCATAGTTTTCGCCGGGAGGCATACCACAGGGTGGTATGCTTCCCGCCTCTTTTGGACATTTTCCCCCTTTCGGGGTGCAGCGTCTATTTCTGCCCCGCTTGTTCCGGCGCAAAGCAGCCGGCCGCAGGCAAGGCGCCCCATCTTCCAAAGCCGGCCAACGCAGCGCCGGTGCGAACAGGGCCGACGGGTTCCTTTCCGCCTCGTTCCCCGTGGGGTGAATAAGCGGGGAAAGCGCTAAAATACCAGATATGGAAGGGGGATCGCCGGGAGCATGGGCAGCCGCTATGGTTTACGCCTTTCCCCCGCTGCGCGCTGCTCTCGCTGCGTTTGCTGCTGCCCGCCAAATGCCTTTCGATGCGATTTCGGCGCAAAGGCGCGGCCTGAGCTTGCGCTGTACAAGGCGATTTTCCCGCTCCCTTTGCTCGCCTGTAAGCCGGCAGGCTGCGCTTTGATTTGGAGGATGGGCTATGGTTTTCTTTGGGAGGCGTTCCTACAGCGCAGGGTTTTACGATATGCAAAATGGACGGCTTTTTCCGGCCTTTATCCATCTCTTTGCCCGGCAAACAAAAAGCGCGCCGCCCCGGATGGTCAGGGCAGCGCGCCAGGCATTTTGCTTATTCCTCGTGGAACATGTCCTTCCCTACGCCGCACAAGGGGCAAACGAAATCATCGGGCACATCCTCCCAGGCTGTGCCGGGCGCAATGCCGTGATCCGGCGCGCCTTCGGCCTCGTCATAGACATAGCCGCAAACATCGCAAACGTACTTCTTCATGGTAAAATTCCTTTCTGCAACAGCTTGATTTTATGGTTCAGGCCCGGAAATCCCGGTCATTCACCCAAGGGTTCAAAATCGTCCGCGCCATGCTTGCACAGGGGGCAGATAAAGTCCGCAGGCAGGGTATCGCCCTCGTAGACATAGCCGCAGATCTTGCATACAAAGCCCTTTTTCTTCGGGCCGGCCACAGGGGGCTTGGGCTTGATATGGGCATGATAGTAGGCGTAGGTAACGGACGGGATATCCCGAAGCACCTTGGCTTCCGTGACCTCCGCCATGAAAACCGTATGGGTGCCAAGGTCGATGGTTTGTAATACCCGGGCGGAGATAAACCCATTGGTGTACTTGGTGAGGTAATATAGCCCATTGGCGCTGCGGGCGGCCGGGGCATCCTGGAATTTATCCACCGTCCTGCCGCTGCAGAAGCCGAAATCCTTGAACACCTGGAAGGGCGCATCCTCCGCCAGGATGGATACGTTGAACTGCCCGGAGGACAGGATCATATCGTGGGTCAGGTTTCCCTTGTTTACGGCGATGGAGATCCGCTTGGGAGTATCGGTGACCTGGGTAACGGTATTGATAATGCAGCCGTTGTCCTTTTGCCCGGCCTTGGCGGAGAGGACGAACAGGCCGTAGCTCAGGTTGAACAGGGCGGCTTGCTCGATGGGCCCCTGGGCGCTGGGGCAGCCGGCCGTGCGGGCGCTGCAAGGGAGGGACTGGGCAATGGCTTCCGCCAGGGCTTCCAGCTGCTCCATTTGGGGGGCCTTGAGGCTGGACAGGATGCGAACGCCCTCCTCCAGGATGGTCATGCCCTTCATGCTGCCGATCAGCTCCCGCATCAACGAACCGGCAGTGGGCGCCCAGGAGCCGTTTTCCATGATGGCTACCGTGCGGTTTTGCAGGTTATGGGCCTTGATGTCCAACAGGGCCGTCTCCATGTTGCAGAAGATGCCGGCATTATAGGTGGTGGAGGCAAAGACCAAATGGCTGCACCGGAAGGCTTCGGATACGATAACCGAAGGATGGGTGTTGGATACATCGTACATGGCGATGTTCCGTACTCCCTTCTCCGCCAGCTTGGCGGCCAGGATATTGGCCGCGTTTTCCGTCCCGCCGTATACGGAGGCATAGGCGATCATAACCGCCTGGTCTTCAGGCACATAGGCGCTCCAACGGCTGTATTTTTCCATGAACCAGGGGATGTCCGTCCGCCAGATGGGCCCGTGCAGGGGGCAAAGCAGATCGATCTGCAAAGCGGACGCCTTTTTCAGCAGGGCCTGGACCTGGTTGCCGTACTTGCCCACGATGTTGGTATAATACCGGCGGGCTTCCGGGAGCCACGCCCCTTCAAAATCCACTTCGTCCGCGAAGATGTTCCCATTGAGGGCGCCAAAGGTTCCAAAGGCGTCCGCGCTGTATAGCGCCCGGTCGGCCGCATCATAGGTGACCATCGCCTCGGGCCAATGGACCATGGGCGCCATCACAAAGGAAAAGCTATGCCGGCCTGTGTCCAGGGTATCCCCTTCCTGTACCACCATGACCCGGCTGTCGATATCAAAGTCGAAATAATTGCGAATCATGGCCAGGGCCTTGGCATTGCATACGATCCGCATCCCGGGATACCGCAATACCAGCTCCCCCATGGACGCCGCGTGATCCGGCTCCATGTGGTTGACGATGAGGTAATCCAAGGCACGTCCATCCAGCAGATAGGCGATGTTTTCCAGCAGCTGCCCGCTGACGGCCCGGTCCGCAGTATCCAGCAGGACGGTTTTTTCATCCAGCACCAGGTAGGAATTGTAGGATATGCCTTTAGGAATGGGAAACACATTTTCAAATAAGGCGAGACGTCGGTCGCTGGCGCCCACCCAGTACATATCGCTGGTCACCTTGACGGGATTGTGCATACAGTTCCTCCTTCTTAAAAAAGTATTTTCTACCATACTCATCATACCACCCAACCATTGTCCCTCGCAAGGGGTTCCCTGTCCGCCTTGAAAAAAGCATACTTCCCTTAAGGGCGGCAAACTCATGGCCCGGAAGGGGGCCTATTCGGGCGGCTGCATGGTCATCGCCAAGAGAAATGCCGTAGCGGCTTTCTCTTTCGCACACTTCCCCATCCCCTTTCAGGGGCGCAGCGCCCATTTCGGCCTCGCTTGTTCCGGCGCAGGGACTGGCTGGGCCGATGGGTTCCCTTGCTGCCCTCCCTTTTCCCTTGCCCGTTCGCGCGGGCACGGGAAGCCCGCGCTGCCCCCTTCATCGTCCGCCCCATCTGTGATACAATAAAAGGGTATTTTTTACATGGGAGCGTAAGGATGAAGCGGTTGGTAGTGGGCATGTTGGCCCATGTGGACGCGGGAAAGACCACCTTGTCAGAGGGGCTGCTGTATACGGCCGGGGCCTTGCGGCGGCTGGGCCGGGTGGATCACGGGGACGCCTTTTTGGATACCCACGGCCTGGAGCGGGAGCGCGGGATCACCATCTTCGCAAAGCAAGCCATCCTACAGGTGGGCGATGCCCGCTTGACTCTGATGGATACCCCGGGCCATGTGGACTTTTCCGCGGAGATGGAACGAGCCCTACAGGTGCTGGATTATGCCGTCCTGGTGATCAGCGGTTCGGACGGGGTGCAGTCCCATACGGAAACCCTTTGGGGTCTGTTGGAGCGGTATGGGGTGCCGGTTTTCCTGTTTGTCAACAAAATGGACCTGGCAACCGCTTCCCGGCCGGCCCTGCTAAAGGAGCTGCGGCAACGGCTGGGCAGCGGGTGCACGGATTTTTCCCTGCCCCGGCCGGCCCTGGAGGAAGAGGCGGCCATGTGCAGCGAAGCCCTGATGGAAGCGTACCTGGAAACAGGCAGCCTTTCGGATGCGGGCATCGCAAAGGCCATCCAATCTAGGAAGCTGTTCCCCGTATACTTTGGCTCCGCCCTAAAGCTGGAGGGGATCCAGGACCTTTTGCAGGGGTTGCTCCGGGATACCCGGCAGCCCAGCTATGGGGAAGCCTTTGGGGCGCGGGTCTATAAGGTGACCTATGAGGCGGGCGTCCGGCTCACCTGGATGAAGATCACAGGCGGGACCCTGCGGGCGAAGGCCATGCTGAGCAACCGGTCCGCCGCCACGGCCCCCGACCAGGTATGGGAGGAAAAGGCGGATCAGCTCCGGCTATACGACGGGGCAAAATATACCCCCATCCCCCAGGCGGAAGCCGGCACCCTTTGCGCGGTCACCGGCCTGACCCGAACCCGGCCCGGCCAGGGCCTGGGGGCGGAGATGGACGATAAACCGCCCCTGTTGGAGCCGGTGATCACCTATCGCCTCCTGTTCCCGCCGGAGACCAATCTGTACGATACCTATGGCAAGCTCAAGCAGCTGCAGGAGGAGGATCCCCAGCTACACCTAAGCTGGGACGAGGCAAACCGGGAGATCCACGCCCAGCTCATGGGCGAGGTGCACAAGGAGGTGCTGGAACGGCTGATCGCCCAACGCTATGGGCTGCAGGTCGCCTTTGGCCCCGGCGCCATCCTGTATAAGGAAACCATTCTCCAGCCTGTGGAGGGCATTGGCCATTATGAGCCGCTGCGCCATTTTGCCCACGTGCATCTGCGGCTGGAACCGGGCCCCCCTGGCAGCGGCGTGGTACTGGATACCCAGTGTTCGGAGGATGTGCTGGCCCGGAACTGGCAGCGGCTGATTCTGACCCACCTAGCGGAAAAGCAACATCTTGGCGTATTGACCGGATCCCCCATTACGGATGTGCGCATCACCCTGTTGGACGGCAAAGCCCATCTGAAGCATACGGAGGGCGGCGACTTTCGCCAGGCCACCTATCGGGCGGTGCGGCAGGGGCTGATGCAAGCATCCTCCATTTTGCTGGAGCCCTATTACCGGTTCCGGCTGGCCTTGCCGGAGGATTCCGTAGGAAAGGCCATGGCGGACCTACAGCGGATGGATTGTGAATTCCAGCCCCTGCCCCAGGAAGGCGGCAATACCCTTTTAGCGGGGAGCGGGCCGGTGGCTGCGTTGGGGGATTACGCCCGCCAGGTGGCCGCCTATACCCGGGGCCGGGGCAAGCTTTCCCTGGTCCCGGACGGATACCGCCCCTGTAAGCATGAACAAGCGATCATCGCGGAAAAGGGCTACGACCCGGAGCGGGATCTGGAAAACACGCCGGATTCGGTTTTTTGCAGCCACGGGGCGGGGATCACCGTAAAATGGGATCAGGTGCCTGCCCGGTGCGGGGCGGCCCAGCCGCGCCGCCAGGGCCCGGAGGCGGACGGCCCGGGCCAAGCACTGCGCAAGGGCAAGGATGAGGAAGCGGAGCTGGCGGCCATTTTCCAGCGGACCTATGGGCCGGTCAAGGACCGCACCTTCCTATTGCGTCCCAAGCCAGGCGCAAGCGTCTTGGATACGGAGGCTATGCTCCAGGCTACGGACCCTGCGGAGAGCTACCTGCTGGTGGACGGGTATAACATCATCTACGCCTGGGAGGATCTTCGGGCCCTGGCCCGGGAGGGGCTGCATATTGCCCGGGAGGCCCTGATCCGCCTATTGATGGATTACCAGGGCTACCGCCAATGCAACCTGATCCTGGTCTTTGACGCATATAAGGTTACCGGGGGCGAAGAGCGGGTGGAAAAGCAAGGGGGTATCTATCTGGTCTATACCCGGGAGGCGGAGATCGCAGACGTGTATATCGAGCGGGTGGCAGCGAAGCTGGGGCCGAACAAGCAGGTGCGGGTAGCCACCTCCGATGGGCTGGAACAGTTGATCGTGCTGGGCAAAGGCGCCCTGCGGGTCCCGGCCGGCGCCTTCCGCAAGGAAGTGGATCAAAGTATTGGCGAAGTACGGGCGTTTCTGGAAAAGCTGCAAGGGGAAAATCAGGGGAGTTATTCCATATGGGAGAAAGTGAAGACAGACTGCTGAAAAAACGTTTTATGGAGCTGGCCGTCCGGGCGGACAACCAGGGCGTCTGGACCCATACCGATTTTTTGAACCTGGCGGAGCAGGCCCTATTGCGCACCCTGCGCCTGCCCCTCTCCCCCGCGTTTTACGGGGGCTTTCCCCATGCGGAACGCCAGATTGCGGCCTTTGGCAGCGAGGCGCTTTGGGGCGTACCCTATGCGCCGCCCATCGCCTGCCTTTGTATGGAGCCCCTGTCCCAAAGGTTTGCGGAGCCCCTATCCCACCGGGATTTTCTGGGGGCCTTGATGGGCCTTGGCCTGGAGCGGGAGGTGTTTGGGGATATCCTGCTCATGGAGAATGCGGGCTATGTTTTCTGCCTGGACTCCATAGCGCCTTTTGTCCAGGAGAACCTGACCCAAGTGAAGCGCACCAGCATCCGTTGCTTCCCTTCCCCGCCCCCTGCCCAGGCCTGCCAGCTTCCTGACGCGGCCCCTTACGTGGTGCCCTCCCAGCGGCTGGACGCCCTGGTGGCGGCGGTGTACCAGCTGCCCCGAAGCCAGGGCAAGGCGCTGGTGGAAAGCGAAAAGGTCTGGATAGACGGCCGGCTGGCCCGCAGCGCCAGCGAATCCCTGCAGGCGGGCGCCAAAGTTTCCGTCCGGGGCTACGGCCGCTTTCAGTACGAAGGCGTCCTGGGGGAGACCCGAAAGAACCGGCTGCGGGTCGGCATCCGGGTGTTCGGCAAACGCTGAGCCCCAGGGCCATCCCTCCCCTGCCCCGGCAGGATACAAAGCCCCGTTTGCATTTGCAAAACGCAGCGAAACCTATTTTTTTGTATGGAAAAGGGCGGCTGGTTATCAGCTGCCCCCAGCCTGTCGAAAAACCCCCGGGGGTTCGGGGGCCGCAATGCAGTTCGCAAAGGTCGCGCTGCGTCGGCCCGTGGGGCCTTCCTGGCGCTCCCTTGCGCACCGGGCTTCCGCCTCGCTGCTCCTGCCACTGGCGGCGCGCGTCTCTAATCGGATTTGACGGCGCAAGCAAGGTGAATGGTCCCGAAGGGACAAAAGAAGGTCCCCTGGGAGGTGTACGGCAAATCCGCAATAAGCTTTGCGGCGCAAGCGTTCCCTTGCATGGCTCCCTGGCCGCGCCTTAGTCGCAAGGCAAGGGGGCCATGGAAACTTCAAAAAAGTGGCTTAGCTCCACTCACTTTTTCGACAGATTGGGGCGGCTGGAAACCAGCCGCCCCTCGCTATGGAATGCCTATAGGAGAATACAGATCAAGCCGTTGCATCCATCGTTGACCATCCGCTGCACGGTGGATTGCAGCTTGTGCTGCACATCGTCCGGCATCCGGTCCACCTTGGAGGTCATGCCGTCCTTCACCAGCTCAGAGAGAGGCTTGCCGAAAATATTGGTTTGCCACAATTCGCCGGGATCTTTTTTATAGGTATCCGTCAGGTAGTGCATAAATTCTGTACTCTGGGCCTCGGTGCCCACCAGGGGGACGATCTCGTTTTCCACGTCCACCCGGATCAAATGCATCCCCGAAGCCTTGGCCTTGAGCCGGATCCCATACCGGCTGCCCTGCTGCACCAGGGTGGGCTCTTCCAGCTCCATTTCTTCCAATGCCGGCGGTACCATGCCGTATCCAGTGGCATTGGCACGTTCCAGGGCGTATTGCAGCCGGTCGTATGCCCGCTTCGCCCCTACGAAGTCCCGAATGGTGGCGATCAAATGGGCGTCATCCTTGATCTCATAGCCGCACTCTTCTCCCAGGATGGTGTAAAACAAGCCGTCCTTGGGCCGAAGCTCCAGCTCCACCCGGCCGCTGCCCAGGGAAACCTGCCGCAGCATCCCTGCCTCAAAGCCCTCTATTTCCTGCAACGCCTCCAGAACCGCCGTATAATCCCGCATCTTGCCGATGCCGTCCAGGGCCGCCTCCAGGGGCTCCAGCACCCGATGCACCAGATAATGATCCCGGCCCAGGGCGCTTAGCCAGCCCGGCAGCCGGATATGCAGCAGCCGGATGGGAAACTCATATAGGATGGTCTCCAGAATGCCCATGGCGGTCTGGGCGCTCATATGCAGGGCGTCCAGAGGCTGTACCGCAGTGCCGTATTGCTCGGACAGCGCCTGGGCCAATTCTTTGGTTTCATCCGCGTCCGGATGGGTGCTGTTGAGCAGGATTACAAAGGGCTTCCCCTGCTCCTGCAATTCCTGGATCACCCGCTGCTCCGCTTCCACATAATCCGCCCGGCTGATTTGGCCGATGCTGCCGTCGGTGGTCACCACCACGCCGATGGTGCTATGCTCGGTTATGACCTTCCGGGTGCCGATCTCCGCCGCCTCTTCAAAGGGGATATCATAGTCAAACCAGGGGGTGCGCACCATCCTGGGCATGTCGTTTTCCATATGGCCCGTAGCGCCCCGCACCATATAGCCTACGCAATCCACCATCCGGATCCGCACCTCCGCGCCTTCCTCCAAGGAGAGCACAGCCGCTTCATTGGGGATGAATTTCGGCTGGGTGGTCATGATGGTGGTACCTGCGGCGCTTTGGGGCAATTCGTCCGTAAGCCGCGCTTTTTTATGCTCATCCGTCATGCCCGGCAGCACCAGCATATCCATAAAGCGTTTGATGAAGGTGGATTTGCCTGTGCGCACCGGCCCAACCACGCCAATATAAATATCGCCATTTGTCCGCTCGGCAATATCCCGATACAGCTCGATTCGCTCCATATCCCGTTACCTCCCCGCTTTTTGCATGTAAGCATTAGATATATATGTGCGGGAGCGGACAATATGCATCCTTGCGGCATTCCACCGGCAAGATGGGACAGGCAGGCGAAAAAAAGCCCGGGCCGATGAGCAGCCCGGGCTTCGGGGGATGGTTTCCTATGTTACCGCCCTCTTTGGGAAGCATGGTTCAATGGGGGCCGGTATCTTTGCTGGAGCGTTCCCGAACTAGAAGCCGGATGGGGGTCGCGTCCAGGCCAAAGGATTTGCGCAGGTAATTCTCCAAATACCGCTTATAGGAAAAATGCATCAGGTCAGGATCGTTCACAAACAGCACGAAGGTAGGCGGCTTGATGGATACCTGGGTGCCATAGAAAATTTTCAACCGCCGGCCCTTATCGCTGGGGGGCTCGGTGATGGTGATCGCCTCGTTGATGATATCGTTAAGGGTTCCGGTGGAGATCCGGCGACAATTTTGCGCATAGGCGTGGCGGGCCAGCTCCAATACTTTATTGACGCGCTGTCCGGTTTTGGCGGAGATAAACAGGATGGGCACATAATCCATGAACGCCAAATCCGCATAGAGCTTTTTCTTGAACTGGTTCATGGTATAGGTATCCTTTTCAATAAGATCCCACTTGTTTACGATCACCACCGAGGCTTTGCCTTCTTCGTGGACATATCCGGCGATGCGCACATCCTGTTCGCTCATGCCCTGGCTTGCATCCACCACGATCAGCGCCACATCCGCCCGGCGGATGGCCCCCAGGGAGCGGATCACGCTGTACCGCTCGATGGTAGCGTCGTCGATGGCCCGCTTGCGGCGAATGCCGGCGGTATCCACCAGGGTAAAGGATTGTCCATCGTGGACGAAGGGGGTGTCGATGGCATCCCGGGTGGTGCCGGCGATCTCGCTGACGATGGTGCGTTCATAGCCCAGCAGGGCGTTCACCAGGCTGGATTTTCCCACGTTCGGCTTGCCCACGATGGCGATAGAGGTGGTATCCTCCGCCTCCTCCGTCTCCGTGGACGGGAAATAGGAGACCACCTCGTCCAACAGGTCGCCCAGGCCCAGGCCCTGTTCGCCAGAAATGGTGATGGGATTGCCGATACCCAGGCTGTAAAAATCGTATATGGCCTCCTCGAACTTGGGATGGTCCACCTTATTGACCGCCAGGACAATGGGCTTATGGGAACGGCGCAGCATGGCGGCCACATCCTCGTCCGCGGCGGTGAGGCCCTCCCGGCCGTCCACCAGGAAGATGATCACATCCGCCATATCGATGGCAAGCTGGGCTTGCCGCCGCATCTGGGTGCTGATGATATCCTCCTTGACCGGCTCGATGCCCCCGGTATCCACCAGGGTAAAGGTATGCTCCAACCAAGTCGCCTCCCCGTAGATGCGGTCTCGGGTAACGCCGGGGGTATCCTCTACGATGGCGATGCGTTTTCCGATGATCCGGTTAAAAAAGGTGGATTTTCCAACATTGGGACGGCCCACCACTGCCACCAAAGGCTTTGCCATGGTATCCTCGCTTCCTGAAAAGGACGCAGCCTTTTCGATACAATCCATATGAAAGCCCGCCGTTTGTGCAAGGCGCAGGCGAGCATAGGAATCGCCTGATGAAATTGGCAGGCCGTTCCCAAGCAGCCAGCCATTATTTAGAATACACGAAAAAACCAACCGCCGCAAGAGCGGGTCATGCATTCCGTGGAATTTTTCGTAAATTCAGGTAGTGACATGCTCCCGGGTCTATGCTATAATAATTGTCGGCGCGATTTCCGCCAATTGCCAACGTAGCTCAGCCGGTAGAGCAGCTGATTCGTAATCAGCAGGTCAGGGGTTCGAGTCCCCTCGTTGGCTCCACTTCCCGGGGCGTAGCGCAGTTTGGTAGCGCGTTTGGTTCGGGACCAAAAGGTCGCAGGTTCAAATCCTGTCGCCCCGACCACGTCGGAGCAAGCTTTGTAACGCTTGCTCCGACTTTTTTTCAAGAATCGCCCCTCCCCCGTGCATTTTTTGCGGTCCCTCTCCAAATGGAACCTGTTCTGTTGCTTCCATCGGGTTCTTGGGAGCTTAGCGGGGCTGGTTTGCTGCCGTACGCCGGTCCAGCCTGGCTTTTCCGTGTTCCCTGCTCCACTCAGTGACCCCGATGTTTCTCCCGCTTTTTCTGCCGGCGCAAGGCATATTGCCGCTCTTTTTCCGCTTCCCGCTGTTCACGGCTCATGCTTTTGCGCTCCAGTTTGTTCTGCTCATGCTGCAACTTCAGCGCCTGCTGTGCCTTTGTGCCAATCCCGGGTTCCCTGATTTTGCTTTGGACCTCCCGCTGCATCCGTTTGGGATTTCTTTTCCGCTCCGATACCTGGTCGGCTTTGATGGGCGGGCTGAACTCTAGCTTGCTCCAATTCTTGAGCAGGAAGTCCCATACCTCATAATCCTTTGGCTCCGCTCCAAAAGTAATTTTACACACCTCATACCAATCCCCGTCAACACGCTCCAAAACGCCAACCCAAAATGGATTTTCAAAGAATACGGTTAAGGTATTTTGTGCCATTACGGACGATTTCCATCTTCGGAAAACTGGGCCGAAAAGGAATCCAACCATTCTAACAGCGCTTGATATAAAAGCCGCTGCTGGTCAAAGATCGTCCGGCCTACCAGGGGAATATCGGCATATTGCCGTGCATACCCCTCGTTTTTTTCCGCAGATACAAGAATGCTTTTCCGCAGCTTGCTGACAAGAGCTTGAGCATGGGGCCGATCCATTTTGTTGAGGTTCGTAACCACCACGTTGAAGTCAAAGGTAAGCGGTACATTTTCTTCGGCAATGGTATCCATCAGGGCTTCAAAGTAGGTTTTCCCAGCCTCGGTAACGGAATAAACCGCCTTTTCTGCAAACCGCTCTCCTTTTACCACATCGCAGGTTAGATATCCCTTCTCTTTCAGCTGGAGCACCTTCTTATAGACAGATGGAATGCTGATTTTTGTCCAGCGGGAGAAATTATGGTATTCGATGTCTTTTTGGATATCATAGGCGCTTTGGGGTTTTTCCAGCACAATCCCCAGAATCGCTAAATCAATGGACGACATACATAGCATCCTCCTTTTGCTATAAAGTATAATACTATATATTATAGCAATCGTCAAGAAACCATTTTGTGGAGTTCTACCCGCGTCACAAAAGCCATGGAGGAGTGCCTCAGCGAAAAGCGGGGAAAAGGGTTTGCGCCAATATCCCGATGGAAAAGCAACGCTGTCTCTGATCCGGCTTTCAAGCAATTCGGTGCTTGCGTGGCCAAAATGGATGCCGCAGCCTTAACAGAAAGCCGAATTGAGGCAGGCTTTAGAAATAGGAAAGGGGCATACCCTGCGGTATCCCCCCCAATGGATGGCTGTGCAGCCCTGCTCGTCGTATTTTCGGCGATGCGCAGGATTTCCCGATCCGGTCATTTCATGGGAAAGGGCGTGCGCTTTATGGCCCTATTCCCCCCGCAGGCGGGCGATCATCGCCTGGGGATCGGGGGCGGAAAATACGCTGCTGCCCGCTACCAGCACGTTTGCGCCGGCCGCAAGGCACAGCTTTGCGGTTTCCGGATTGACGCCGCCGTCCACCTCGATATCCAGGTCCAGGTTCCTGCTTTGGGCCAGCTGCCGCAGCTGCCGCAGCTTGGGCAAGGCTTCCTGGATGAAGGACTGGCCGCCTGCGCCCGGGTTGACGGACATGACCAGCACCATTTCGCAGCTGGGCAATAGATGCTCCGCCATGGCCACCGGCGTACCAGGATTGAGTACCACGCCGGCCTTGCAGCCAAGGGCGTGGATCTGTTGCAAGGTCCGGTGGGCATGACGGTCTGCCTCCACGTGGATGGTGATGATATCCGCGCCTGCCTTGGCAAAGGCTTCGATCTGGGTTTCGGGATGCTCCACCATCAGGTGCACATCCAAGGGAAGATCCGTATAGGGCCGGATGGCTTTGCAAATGCCGGCGCCAAAGCTGATGGCCGGTACAAAAGACCCGTCCATCACGTCAAAATGTACATAATCCGCTCCCCAGTCTTTTAGCTTTGCCACGGCTGGACCCAGGTTCGCATAATCTGCCGACAGGATGGATGGGGCTATCTTAATCATAACGGTACTTCCTCATTTCCTTTAATTCTTCTATGAATGCTTGATATCTTGCATACCGCTGGGGATGCAATCCTCCAGTTTCCAACAGAGGCTTCACAGCGCAATCCGGCTCCGTAATATGCAGGCAGCCTGGGAACCGGCAATCCTGCTTTACCGCCGCCATTTCCGGGTAAAACCCTGAAAGCGCCTGGGGCTCCATGGGCGCCATGTCGAATAAGCTGAACCCCGGCGTATCCACCACCGCCCCGCCAAAGGCGGGAAACAGCTCCGCATGGCGGGTGGTATGGCGGCCCCGGGCGGTTTTGCGGGAAAGCCCGCCCACCTCCAGGGTCAGTTCCGGCAAAATACAGTTGAGCAACGAGCTTTTCCCTACCGCGCTTTGCCCTGCAAAACAACAGACGCAGCCTTCCATCCGCTTCACAATCTCCGGGACGCCATAGCCCGTTTGCGCGGATACCGGCAATACCGCATACCCCGCCGGGGCATATTGGGCTACCAGCTCTTGATAGTGTTCCTCCGGCCCGTCGTCGCATTTGTTGCATAGCAGCACCGGCTCGATGGACAGCATGGCGCATTGCAGCAGCAGCTTATCGCAAAGCAGCAGATCCATTTCCGGTCGGGAGGCGGACAGCACGATAAACAGCCTGTCGATATTGGCGACCGCCGGCCTGGTCAACAGGTTCCGCCGGGGATGGATCTGGAGCAGATAGCCCTTTTCATCCGGCCCTACCGAATAATCCACCCAGTCCCCGGGCACCGGCACAAGCCCCTCCTTGCGGAAGCGGCCCCGGGCCTTGCATACCACAATGTCCGTTTCGCCTTGCACGGTATAAAAGCTTCCAACGCCTTTTAGAATACGGCCTTGCATACTATCGTTCCATAAAGGCGTTGGTAAGGCGCCGCACTTCCGTCCCGCCCACATACACGATGCAGGTATACTCTCCTTCGCTGCGCAGATACCCGGTAAAGGAGATCGGCTGCTGCTTCCCCACGCCCAGGGTATTTTCGTATAACACCGCCTCCACGCCGCTGGTGAGCTGCGCGGTCACCACCACCGGCTGCTCCTCCTGGTCGATATCCAGATTGATGGCGATATCCGCCGCATAGTCCCCCAAATAAGAGCGGTTGACCCAAAGCTCCACCAGGGCGTCCTCGCTGGTTTGGAAGGTTGCCGGCGGGTTTTGCCGCTGCACCTTTTCTTCCTCCGCCCCTTCATCCGGGGTAACGAACCGAATCCAAATTTGCTTATACCCGTTTTCCTGGGCAGCCTGTACCGCTAAGCTCAAACTCAGCCCCACCAGGTTGGGCATTTCGCTGCCGGACATCTCCGTACCGTTTACCCAGATATTGATCCGGTCATCCGCCTCCAGGGGCGTGCCTGCTTCCGGCTCCTGCCGGATCACCTGGCCGGCTGGCTGCTCGCTGATGGCATAGGCGGTCTCTCCCAGCTGTAGGTTTTCCTCCGCCATGATCAGCATGACCTCCTGCAGGGTCTTGCCAAGCAGGTTCGGCGCTACGGCCCCCCCGTTGCCCGAACTGACCACCACGGAAATCACATCCCCCTTCTTCCCGATGGTACCCTTATCCGGGCTTTGGGAGATCACCTGGTCCGCCGGGTATTCCGTGCTGGTTACATAGTTGCTGACAGCCACCTCAAACCCGCGCAGCTTTGCCAAGTCCCGGGCTTCCGTCAAAGGTTTCCCCGTCAGGGTGGGCACGATGTACTCCGAAGCTCGATCCCCGTTCCTGCCGCGCATGGTCTGCGCAATTAGAAACGCGCTGCCGAATAACCCCAACAGCACCACAATCGCCAGGGCTATGGTGCCGATTCCCAGGTTTTTCCTTGGCCGATGCAGCTTTTCCATGCTGGGCTGGGCAATCCGGGCAAATTTCCCATGGGGTTCCCGCAGGGCCCGAATCAGATCCAGCCGCATCTCCTCCGCGCTCACATACCGCAGGGCCGGATCCTTTGCCGCGCCCTTTACGATTACATCGCTTAACGCCCGGGGGATCCTGGGATTCACCTGGATGGGCGGGATGATCTCCTCCTGCAAATGCTTCAGGGCAATGGCAACGGAATTATCCCCTGCAAAGGGTACCTGGCCGGTCAGCATTTCATATAGCATAATGGCGCAGGAATAAATGTCGCTCCGCTCGCTCACCGCGTCGCCCTTGGCCTGTTCCGGAGAAATATAATGCACCGAGCCGATCACATTGGTACCGGCAAAGGTACGGGTGGTGGCCGCCGCGTCCCGCGCGATGCCAAAGTCGGCCAGCTTGGCCTTCCCCTTTGGGGTGATCATCACGTTCTGGGGCTTTACATCCCGGTGGATGATGCCCCGGGTATGGGCGTATTGCAAGGCGTCCAACACCTGACAGGCGATATGGATGGCGGTTTTCGGGCTCAAGGGCCCCCGCTTTTGGATCCATTCCTTCAGCGTTCCGCCCTCCACATATTCCAAAATGATATATGGCACACCGGTTTCTTCATCGTTGCCCACGTCGTAGCTGGCCACGATGTTTGGGTGAGATAGGGAAAGCACCGCCTGGGCCTCCCGGGCAAACCGACGGACGAACTCCGCGTCGTTCTGATGCTCCTTTTTAAGCATTTTGACCGCCACAGTCCGCTTTTCTTTTTCGTCGTATGCCTTATATACGTTGGCCATGCCGCCTGCGCCGATTAGGCTATCCACGCGGTAACGGCCTCCCAGGATGCTGCCGATCATTTTCCCTCCTCATTCCGAATCAGCACGACGCTGACATTGTCCGTTGTGCCCCCGTACAGGGCGTTGCGCACCAATTGCTCGCAAGCCGCGTCCAGATCCGGCTCTTCCCGCAGGATCCTGGCCATATCCCGATCGTCCAGCACCCCGTACAGCCCGTCTGAACAAAGCAGCAAGATATCCCCCTGCTTCCATTCCCCTCGGAACAGATCCGCCTGCTCTGCCTGGCGGGTACCCAGGGCTCGGGTGATGATGTTCCTTCGGGGATGGTGCATGGCCTGCTCCGGCGTGATCTGCCCGGCGGCCACCAACTGCGCAACGTAGGAATGATCGTGGCTGATCTGGGTCAATTGCAGGCCGTCAAAATAGTACAGCCGGCTATCCCCCACATTGGCGGCCACATATTTGCTCTTAAAAGCCAGCGCCAGCACCATGGTGGTGCCCATACCCCGGCAGTTTGGATGTTCCAGGGCGTATTGGTAAACCGCCGCGTTGGCCGCCTCCAGCGCCGCAAGAATCCTGTCCTCGATGGGCTCGATGCCTCCCTTGCGCAGCTGCTCCACCAGCACCTCCACCGCCAGGGTGCTGGCAGTGCTTCCCGCGTTATGGCCGCCCATGCCGTCCGCCACAACCGCCAAGGAGACGTCCCCGGGCCGGGTTGGGATGAAAAGCTGATCCTCGTTCTGGATCCGCTTGCCCTGTTCGCTTTTTGCAGCAAACCTCACTGCAGGCTTCCTCCTTTCCCTTCCGCCAGGACCCGGCGGCGCAGCTGCCCGCACGCGCCCTCGATATCCGTGCCCATTTCCCTGCGCACGGTGGCGGAGATTCCCTTTTCCGTCAGCCAGGCGGCAAATTGGTGGGCCCGTTCCCGGCTGATTCCCGCAAGCCCCCGCTCCTTGACCGGATTGAGGGGGATCAGGTTCACGTGACAGTTTATGCCCCGAAGCAGGGCGGCCAGCTTGGCCGCGTCCTCTTTGGAAGCGTTTTGCCCATCGATCAGGGCATACTCAAACACCACCCGCCGTCCGGTCTTATCCGCATACCCTTTGGCGGCGGGGATCAGCTGGGAAAGACCATACCGGCGGTTTACCGGCATGATCCGGCTGCGGCTTTCGTCGTCCACTCCATGGAGGGAGATGGACAGGGTCACATGGGGCGCATCCTCCATAAACGTCCAAATCTTTGGCACCAGGCCGCAGGTGGACAGGGATATATTCCGGGGGCTGATGCCCATGCCCGCCGGATCTGAGACCATGCGGAGGAATTTGACCACGTTGTCATAGTTATCCAGGGGCTCGCCGCTGCCCATCAGCACGATGTTGGTGACGGTACGGCTCCGGTTCTGCGCCGGCTCGTCCCGCTCCGCGCAGGCGATAAAGGAGAGCATCTCCCCAGGCATCAGGTTCCGCACGCAGCCTTCCAGGGTGGAGGCGCAAAACGCGCACCCCATCCGGCACCCCACCTGGGTGGAAATGCACAGGGTGTTGCCATAGTGGTAGCGCATCAGCACCCCTTCCACCAGGTTGCCGTCCTCCAGCGCAAACAAATATTTTATGGTGCCGTCCCGCTGGGACACCCGCTTATCAAAAATGGCCGCGCCTCCATAGGGCAATTCCGAAAGGCGCTGCCGCAGGGCCTTGGAAAGGTTGGTCATCTCCGCCGGCCTCGCCCCCCGGGCAAGCCACCCGTAGATCTGCCTGGCCCGGAACGCCGGCTCCTTCCAGCCTTCCATGAGCGTCTGCAGGTCCGCAAGGTCCATGGACATCAGCGCCAGGGGTTCATCCATTGGCCTTCACCAGCCTTGCCATAAAAAATCCCTCCGTTTGATCCAGATGGGGAAATAGCTGCACCATGCCGTCCTTTGCCCGCCGTTGCAGGGCCGGCGGCAGGGCGTCCATATTTCCCGGCTGAAAGGCCCGATGCTTCGCCAAAAAAGAACGAATCTGGCCTTCATTCTCCCGCTGGGATATGGTACAGGTGGCGTATACCAGCGCGCCGCCCGGCCGGACATAGCCCGCACAGGCCTCCAGGATCCGTCCTTGGAGCGCAGAAAGGGATTGGATCATGGCATCGCTTTTTGCATACCGGGCATCCGGCTTGCCGAATACCCCCAACCCGGAGCATGGTGCGTCCACCAGGACCGCGTCAAAGGCCTCCAGCTTGGCGGGGTCCGGCTGGGCTGCGTCCCGCACCTGCACCTCGACCCCTTCCACGTGGAGCCGCTCCAGGGTCTTTTGAATGAGCGCACCCCGGTGGGGATGCAGTTCCCAGGCCTCTATATGCCCTTCCCCTTCCAACAGATGGGCCAGATACGCGGTCTTTCCCCCCGGCGCGGCGCAGGCGTCCAACAGCCGCATCCCCTTTTTGGGGGCCAGCAGCCTGCACACCAGCATGGCGCTTTCGCTTTGCACGGTATAGCGGCCGGCTAAAAAGCCCTCCTGCCGGGCAACGTCCATCCCGCGTTCCAGCACGCAGGCCTCCCCTATCAGCTCCCCTGGCCGGTAAGGGATATGGGCTGCCTCCAGGTCTGCCCGCAACGCCTCCGTTGTATAGGGATACTGGGCCCGCAGGGTCATGCCCGGGGCTTTCGCGTCCAGCAGGGCGGCGGTAAATTCCGCCCCGTATTGGGCCACATATTCTTCCACCAGCCATTTGGGCCAGCTGAATTGAATGCTCAGCCGATCGCCCGAATCTTCCGGCAAGGGCGGCAAGCTGTCTCGATTCCGACAGACGGCCCGCAGCACGCCGTTTACATAGCCTGCAAGGTTCTGCTTCCCCACCTGCTTGCACAGGTTCACGCTCTCGTTGCAGGCGGCGCTATCCGGCACCTCCATATACAATAGCTGGGCTACCCCCATGCGCAGGATCCCCCGGATCACAGGCTGAACCCGGCCCTTGGCAAAATGGGCCAGCACATGGTCGATATAGAGCAGATGGTCCAGGGTGGTATACACCACCGCGCTGACCCAGTGGGCTTCCCGCTGGGGCAAGCCTGCCAGCGCCTCCTTCAACCGCAAATTGGCGTACGCGCCGGCATCCGTAATATCCAGCAGGGCTTCTAGAGCGGTCCTTCGCGGATTGGTCATACAAACCGCTTTCCAGCCAAGGGGCGGCCCAGCAGGGCTGCCTTGGCGTCCATCCGCTTGCCGCCGGGGAACTGCAGGGAGGTGATTTGCAAAAGCCCATCCCCGGTCTGGACGAACAAGCCCTCCCTGGGGTCCGCTATGGCGCATTCGCCCGGCGCGCAGGGTTTATCAGCCGTTCGGCTGGTTTTTCTCGTTTCCCAGATTTTAACCGGCGTATCCTCCAAAAGGCACCAGGCGACCGGCCAAGGGTTGGCGCCCCGCACCAGGTTGTGGATCTGACCGGCAGGCTTGTAAAAATCGATCCGGCCATCCTCCTTTTTGATCATGGCGCAGTGGGTGGCCTGGGCGTCGTCCTGGGGGATGGGCGTCAAAGTGCCCGCTTCCAGCCCTTGGATGGTCTTTTGCAACAGCTGGGCGCCCAGCACCGCCAACCGGTCGAACAGCTCCCCGGCGGTCTCGTCCGGACCGATGGGGGTCTGCTCCATCAAGAGGATGGGGCCGGTATCCAGGCCCGCCTCCGTCAGCATGGTGGTGACGCCGCTCACCGTTTCCCCCTGGATAATCGCCCATTGGATGGGGGCAGCGCCCCGGTATTTGGGCAGCAGGCTGCCGTGTACGTTTACACAGCCCAGGGTCGGGATATCCAGGTTCTCCTGGGAGAGGATCTGGCCAAAGGCCGCGGTCACCATCAGATCCGGGGCGAATGCCTTCAACGCCGCCACGCCTTCCGGACGGCGGATCTTTTCAAATTGATAGACGGGGATCCCGTATTTCTGGGCCAGCACCTTGGTAGGGGGGGGCGTCAGGGCCCCATGCCGCCCCTTAGGCCGGTCCGGATTGGTAAACAGCGCCAGGGTATGCCCCTGGTCGATCAGCATCTGAAAGGAAGGGATGGCGAAATCCGGTGTTCCCAGGAAGGCAATCCTCATTTCGCTTCCTCCTCTTCATCCGTTTCCTCGGTATAGCCCTCCGGCGGATCGGTCACCAGCCGGGTATATACCTTGCCGTCCAGATGGTCCGTCTCGTGCATCACCGCCCGGGCAAACAGGCCCTCCGCCTCGTATTCATATAGATTGCCCTTCCGGTCATAGGCCTGGACCTTGACATGGGTAGGCCGCACCACATAGCCGCTTTTTCCCGGGAAGGACAGGCAGCCTTCAAAGCAACCCTCCTCCCCGCTGGTTTCCAGGATTGTGGGATTGACCAGCTCCACCAGCCCATCCCCGCAATCGATCACAGCCACCCGCCGCAGGATGCCGATCTGGCTGGCAGCCAGGCCGCAGCCCTCCGCCGCATACATGGTTTCCGCCATGTCGTCGATCAGCTCGCTAAGCTTTCCATCGAAGCGTTCCACAGGCCGGCAAACCTTATAAAGGCAGGGGGCGTCATCGGTAAAAATCTTTCGTTTTGCCATGCGAACTCATTTGTCCCTTCAACGTATCAGTAATATTTATCATTATACTCCAAGCGCCGTGCCGCGGCAAGTATCGCCTTATGCCGGCCGAAAGCCCGGTTTTCCGTTAAAACATGTCCGATGGATTGATTTCCAGCGTGCCGAAGCCGTCCCCCCGTTGGGGCGCCGCAAAGGCATAGGCCGCCTTTAGGGCCGCGCCGGCCTGGGCGGTACGGGCCAGCTTCATCAGGGCCTGATACCGGTATAGCCCCTCCCGCCGCCGGATGGGCGCCGGGCCGTCCCCGCAAAACAAGATGGCCCGGGGATCGCCCCCCGCCTGCCGGATGGCCTGCCCCACCGCCTCCTCCAGGCCCTTGGCAAAGGCATGGGCCCGGAGCTGCAGCCCGGCTTCCTCCTCCCCTATGAACAGCGCCCGCAGGAAGATCCCATAGGGGGGAAACAGGAATGCCCGCCGCTTTGCGATCTCCACCTGATAGAACCCAGCATAATCGTGGGCAGCGGCCAGCTGAATGGCGGGATGGTCCGGGGTATAGGTCTGGATCACCACGTGGCCCGGCTTATCCGAGCGGCCTGCCCGGCCCGATACCTGGGTCAGCAGCTGGAAGGTACGCTCACAGCTGCGGTAATCCGGGATATGCAGCGCTGCGTCCGCCGCGATGACCCCCACCAGGGTCACATTGGGGATATCCAATCCCTTGGCCACCATCTGGGTGCCGATGAGCACCTGGGCCTCCCCCCGTTCAAAGGCGGAAAGGATGGCGTCATGGGCGTTTTTCCCCCGGGTAGTATCCATATCCATGCGCAATACCCTTACGCCGGGAAACGCATCCAAAAGCTGCTGCTGCACCTGCTCCGTCCCCACCCCGAAATACTTGATATAGGGCTTCTTGCACTGGGGGCATACCCGGGGCACGGGGATGCTTTTGCCGCAATAATGGCACTTGAGCATACCCTCCTGCTTGTGATAGGTCATGGAAACGTCGCAGTCCGGGCAGGTAAAAACATAGCCGCAGCCCCGGCAGGAAACGAAGGTGGAATACCCCCGCCGGTTCAAAAACAGAATGGCCTGTTCCCCTGCCTCCAGGCAATGGGCCAGGCGACGGTACAGGGGGCCGCTAAAAATGCTGGTATTCCCGGCGGCAAATTCCGCCCGCATGTCTGCGATCTCCACGGCGGGCATGGGCAGGTCCCGCACCCGGTCCGGCATGGAAAGCAGGGTATACCGCCCTTTTACCGCCTGCAGGTAAGCGGTCACGCTGGGGGTAGCGCTGCCCAGCACCAGGGTAGAGCCCCATTGCCGGCAGCGTTTGCGAGCCACCTCCTGGGCGCTGTAGCGGGGGGTGATCTCGCTTCGGTAACTGGATTCATGCTCCTCGTCGATCACGACCAACCGGATGTTTTCCAGGGGGGCAAAAATGGCGCTGCGGGCGCCGATTACCACATCCACCTGGCCCAGCCGGATCCTACGCCATTCGTCGAAGCGCTCCCCCGGGGAGAGCCGGCTGTGGAGCACGGCGATCCGCTGGCCAAACCGGGCGCGGAACCGGCCTACGGTCTGGGGGGTCAGGGAGATCTCCGGCACCAGCACAATGGCCGTGCCTCCCGCCGCAAGGGCCTTGGCAATGGCCTGCAAATAGACCTCCGTCTTGCCGCTGCCCGTTACGCCGTGGAGCAAAAAGGTACCGCCCCGCGCCTCCATGCCCTGTAGAATCGCCGCATAAGCGGCCTGCTGGGCAGGGTTCAGCTGCCTGGGCGCATCCCGTTCCAAGGGTTTGTTCCCATAGGGGGAGCGAAAGACCGTACAGCCCTTTTCCTGCAAAAGCCCCTTGTCCATCAGGGCCTTGACCGCCGCCCCGCTGCCCGGGATAAAGCCATAGATATCCCCCACGCGGATCCCCCCCGCATAGTGGCTGACCAGCTCCAATATCTCATGCTGCTTGGGGGCCCGCAGCGTGCCGTCCTTCTTTTGAAAGGAGGCCAGGGCCGCTTCCAGGTCCACGGTTTCGGGCACATATACCATCCGGATCTGCTTTTCCCGGACCCGTCCCCCCCGCAGCTGGGCGGGCACCATCAGCCGCAGCGCCTCCACCAGCAGGCACCCGTATGCCCCCTGGATCCAGTGGGCCAATTCCAGCTGATCCTCCCCCAATACCGGATAGGGCTCCAAGGTGCGTAGGATGGTTTTTAGCCGGACCGGCCCCGCGTATTCCTCCTGGGAAAGGCCCAACACAAACCCCTCGGTCTGCTTATTCCCCGCCCCAAAGGGAACCAACACCCGCTGGCCCTTTTGGATGGGCAGGTCTTCCGGCACCGCGTAGGTAAACAGCCGGTCCACGTTGGCGTTGGCAATATCCACCATCACCTGGGCATACATGGGCCTTCCCTCCTTTGCATTGGTATGAAAAACAAGGCGGGCATATCTGCCCGCCTTCAGCTTGTCGAAAAACCTCTGGCGAATGGAAGATCGCGGCCCTTTTAGGCTTTAATCGGATTTGGCGGCATGTACGGCAAATCCGCAAAAAGCCTTGCGTAGCAAGGGTTTCCCTGCATAGCTCCCTGGCCGCGCCGTAGGCGCAAGGGAGCTATGAAAACCTCGAAAAAGTGGCGCAAGCCACTTTTTCGACAGCCTGAAGGCGGGCATATCTGCCCGCCTTAGGGTGTCTTGCATTTCAGGGCGGCGGCATAGGAAACCATCGCCCGGAAGGGGGCATATTGGGGCAGCTGCATGGTCATCGTCGGGAGGAATACCGCATCCATCCTCTTTCGCGCATCTGCCGCAAATCTGCCTGCATGGGGCGCAGCGTCCCTTTCGGTCCCATTTGTTCCGGCGCAAGGTGGGCGGCCGTAGCCTATCCACTTCCAAGATCGGTCAGCCCAGCGCCAAGGCGAATGGAACCAAAAGGGACCGATGGTTTCCTATGTCACCGCTCCTTCGCCGGCTGCCCAGGATCCGCCTATCGCCTTTCCTGCAGCCGGTTGCTTATGATATCCAGCAGCCAATCCGCCAGGGCGTCCTTGGTCATGGGCCCGCTGTCCCGGGCGCCGCCCTTCTGGTCGTAAAGGATCACGCGGTTGGTATCAACCGCAAAGCCCGCGTCCTGGGCCAGAATATCGTTGGCTGCGATGTAGTCCAGGTTCTTGCGCCGCAGCTTGGCCTGGGCGTTTTCCGATAGCTGCTCGCTCTCCGCCGCGAACCCCATCAGGATCCGGCCATCCTTGCGCTGGCCCATGGTCCCCAGGATATCCCGGGTATTGCGCAAGTTCAAGTTCATGCCGCCCCCCTGCTTTTTGATCTTCTGCTGTTGGGGGCTTTGGGGGGTAAAATCCGCAGGCGCGGCCGCCATGATCAGGGCGTCGCAGCCGTCGAACCGGGCGTCGATGGCCCGGAACATATCCGCTGAAGATACCACCGGAACGGTTTCTACCCCTTGAGGGGCAGCCAAGGACACCGGCCCTGACACCAGGGTCACCTCCGCGCCCCGGGCGGCCGCCGCCCGGGCGATGGCATAGCCCATTTTTCCGCTGGAACGGTTGGTGATATACCGCACCGGATCGATGGGCTCCTGGGTTGGGCCCGCGCTCACCAGGATACGCTTTCCCTCCAGGTCCCGCCTGGGATACATGGCCTTCATGGCCGCTTCCACAATGGCGTCCACCTCCGCCAGCCGGCCGATCCCTTCCTCCCCGCAGGCCAGGCGGCCGCTTTCCGGCTGGATAAAAGCGTACCCGCGCTGGACCAGCCGCTGGATATTCTCCTGAACCGCAGGGTGCAGATACATGGCGCTATTCATGGCCGGGGCCACTAATACCGGCGCCCGGGTAGCCAGGAGGGTGGTGGTCAGCATGTCGTCGGCAATGCCGTTGGCGGCTTTCCCCAGGAAGTTGGCGGAAGCAGGGGCAATGAGAAACGCGTCCGCCTGCTTGGCCAGGGAGATGTGCTCCACCTCCCAGGGCGCCTCCCGGTTGAACATATCCGTAATCACCGGCGCATGGGACAGGGTCTCCAAGGCCAAGGGCGTAATAAACTGGCTACCCGCCTTGGTGAGAATGACGCGCACCTGTACCTCCTGCTTGCGCAGGCGGCTGATGATATCACAGGCTTTGTAGGCGGCAATGGAGCCTGTTATGCCGAGGACCAGGGTTTTTACCGCCATGTTACTTATGGTAGTCCTCTGGGAAATCCACTTTCAGCAGATTTTTATCCAATTCTTCCACCGCCACGGACACCGGCTTACGGTCGCCTAGCTCTTCCGGGTTGTCCAGCAGCTGCCGCGCACGCTTGGCAACGGTGGTCACCAGCATATACCGGCAACCAACCTTTTCTTGCAGTTCATTGACTGCAGGCTTGTTCATCATGCTTCGTCCCCTCCCTTATTTAGAAAGGAATCGATATATTCCTGGTTCCGGGATACCCGCAGCCGCTCCACAGCCACAATCTGCTCCAACTGGCGGATCGCCTTATCCAGCACATCGTTGATGATCAAATAATCATAATACGGCATGTGCTGCATTTCCTCGAAGGATTCCTGGAAGCGCTGTTCGATCGCCTCGGCGGTTTCCGTGCCCCGGCCCACCAGCCGCTCCTTGAGGCAGCTCATGGAAGGCGGCGCAAGGAAAACCAGCACCGCGTCCGGGCAGGCTTTTTTCACGTTCATGGCGCCGTGCACGTCGATGTCCAGCAAAATGTCCTGGCCCGCTGCCCGCTGCTGCTCCACATAGGCCCGGGGCGTACCATAAAAATGCTGGCCGAACACCTGCATGTGCTCCAGAAACGCGCCCTCTTTGACCATCTGTTCAAATTCTTCCCGCGTCTTAAAGAAGTAGTGCAATCCATCCACCTCTCCGGGCCGGGGCGGCCTGGTGGTGCAGGATACGGAAAAACGCATGTTGTCATTGCGCTCCATCAGCGCCCGGCATACGGTACCCTTCCCAACTCCGCTGGGACCTGAGATAATCAGCAAAAGACCCTCGCGCGTTAACGGCATAATTTTCCCCCTCATTCCTTAAATAATAATTCGTTTTATCCCGCCACAGGCTTATTCGATATTCTGTACCTGTTCGCGGATCTTCTCAACCTCAGCTTTGCCCTGGATCACTAGATTGACGATCTGGGCGTCATTGGCCTTGGAACCAATGGTATTGAATTCCCGGTTCATCTCCTGCACGATGAAGTCCAGCTTCCGGCCGGCAGGCTCATCCCCTTGCAACATGGACCGCATTTGGCCGATGTGACTATTGAGCCGCACCAGCTCTTCATCGATATTCGCCTTGTCCGCAAAGATAGCGGTCTCCATGGCCAGCCGGCTTTGATCCACCTCTGCGCCGGACAACAGGGATGCGATCCGCTCCTGGAGCTTTTGCCGGTATTCCTCCACCACCAGGGGCGCCCGCTGGGCGATAGCGCCGGCCACGGCCTCCACCGTATCGCAGCGGCTGCAAACGTCCGCAAACAGCCGGCTGCCCTCTGCCGCCCGCATGGCTTTCAGCTCCTGGCAGGCGCAAAGGCACGCCTCCTCCGCCAGGCTGCAAACCGCGTCACGATCCTCCTCTGCGGCGATGATGTCCGTCACATCCGGCAAGCGCAATGCCGCCGAAAGGCCGATATCATCCCGCAGCTGAAATTGTTCCGCCACGCCCCGGGCAACTTCTAGATACGCCCCCAACAGAGCTTGGTCCACGGATACCCGCCGGGCATCTTCCCGGGTGTTCCGGTAAAACAGGTAAACGTCCACATGGCCCCGCTTCAGCTCCCGGCTGAGCACATTGCGAAGCAGATCCTCCGCAAAGCCGATGTGCCTGGGCATCCGGAAGGAAAGATCCAAATACCGGTGGTTGACGCTCTTGAGCTCCACCGTGATCTCCCGTCCATCCCGGGATAGCAGGCTACGGCCAAAGCCGGTCATGCTGTTCACCATAGGTATCACCTCTTCAGCTTATTCCGAAACAATTTATTATACCATGTTTTTCTACCACTTTACAAGGCCGCCCGTAACTTCCCTTTGGACAGGCCGCAAAAGCCGGTAAACGCCGCCTTTTAGGGCCCGTTGCTTCCCGTTCGTCCATCGGGCGGCCAATCCATCCCCGAAGCCATTGTTTGCGCCCGCCAGGCCGATCCCGTGCGCAGCGCAGGCAAGCCGGCCGCAAAGCCGTTCCGGCCTTCAGGCATGGATGGCTCGGCCCTTTAGCCCTCCCCTTCCAGCATGGCGAAAAACGCCGCTTCATCCAACACGGGGATCTGAAGCTCCCGGGCCTTTGCCAGCTTACTTCCCGCGCCCGGGCCGGCCACCACCAGGCTGGTCTTTTTGCTGACGCTGCCCGCGGCTTTGCCCCCCAGGGTTTCGATGAGCGCTTCGATCTGCTTGCGGTCCATCCGCTCCATGGCGCCGGTGACCACCACGGTCTTGCCGCGCAGGGGGCTTTGCTGCTGGGGCTTGGCTTCGGCCTGGGGCGCCACGCCTTCCTCCAGCAGCATATCCACCTGGCCTGCGATAGAGGGATCCTGGAAGAAATCCCGTATGCTCATGGCCACCACCTCCCCCACATCGGGGATCTGGAGCAGCGATTCCACCGACGCCTGGCGCAAAGCCTCCAGGGTGCCGAAATGCCGGGCAAGGTCCCGGGCGGTCTTGGCCCCAACATTGGGGATGCCGATGGCGAAGATAAAGGCGCCCAGGGCGGGGGTTTTGCTTTTCTCGATGGCGGAAAGCAGATTCTCGATCCGTTTCGGGCCAAACCCGCTCAGGCTTTGCAGCCGCTCCGGGGTCAGGGTATAAAGCTCCGCGATGGCGCTAAAGCCCAATTCCTCCACCATTTGGTTGGCGGTTTTTTCGGAAAAGCCATCGATGTCCATGGCTTCACGGGAGGCGAAGTGGGCCAGCCGGGCTACGATCTGCGGCCGGCAGGACAGGGAATTGGTGCAGAACAGATGCACCCCCCGATGCTCCACATGGGCGCCGCAGGCTGGACAATGGGTAGGTTTTTGGATGGGCGCCCGGGGCTGATCCCCGGGGACCGCCCCCAGGATCTCCGGGATCACGTCCCCGGAGCGCCGCAAAAACACCCGGGAGCCGATGCCGATCCGCTTGCGCAGGATGTCGTCCCAGTTGTTCAGGGTGGCGTGGCGGATGGTCGCGCCGCAAAGCTCTACCGGCTCCAAATGGGCCCGAGGGGTCAGCTTGCCGGTGCGCCCCACCTCCCAGGTCACATCCTCCACCACCGTGGTGGTCTCCTCCGCCGCGAACTTGAAAGCCATGGCCCAGCGAGGGAACCGGTCCGTGCTGCCTAAAATCTGGCGCGCCTGAAAATCCCGCACCTTTACCACCATGCCGTCGATGAGGAAATCCAAGGTTTCCCTGCGGCGCTCCGCCGCTGCGATGGCATCGTAAACCGCCTGAATGCTGGGGAAATATTCCGTATAATCGCTCACCGGAAAGCCCTGCTCCCGCAAAAAGGCCAGCATTTCCCCCTGGTCGGACAGGGTTTTCCCCTCGATATACCCCACGTTATAGCACGCGCAATCCAAGCGGCGGCTGGCGGTGACCTGGGGATCCAGGTTGCGCAAGGCCCCGGCCGCAGCGTTGCGGGCGTTTTTCAAGGGCTCGGCGGCCTTGGCATTGAAGGCTTCCAGCACCGATAGGCGCATATAGCACTCCCCCTGTACCTCCATCTTCCCATCGAAGGGAATGGTGAGGGGCAAGGAACGGATGGTCATGATCTGGGGCAGGATCGCCTCTCCCACCACGCCGTTCCCCCGGGTCGCGCCTGCTACCAGCCTGCCGTTTTCATAGGTAAGGTTTATGGTCAGCCCGTCGAACTTGTACTCCAGGGCATATTCCGGCTTGGCCGCCCCTGCGGCAGCCAGCAGCCGTTCCACCCGTTCGCCCCAGGCCAGCAGATCCTCCTTGGTGCGCACCTTGTCCAGGCTCCAAAGCCGTCCCAGATGGGTATGGGGTAAAAAGGCCGTTAACGGCTCCCCGCCCACCCGGCGGGTAGGCGAATCCGGCAGGGCATAGCCGGCTTCCTGTTCCATTTTCAGCAGCTGGTCGAACAGGGCGTCATATTCCCCATCGCTTACCTGGGGCGCGTCCTCCACATAATAGGCCCGCGCCAGCTGATTGACCCGGTCCGTCAGCGCCCGAAGCTTTTCCTCCATAGCGAATTCTCCTTCTTGATCTATGGCGTCAATCCTCCGGCGTAATGGGTGCATAAGCTGCGGCGAATTTTTTTACCCCCGCCGCGTCAAAGTCGATGGTTACGGTCATCGCGTTGCCGCTGCCTGTCATTTCCAAAATGGTGCCTTCGCCAAACTTGGCGTGCTTGACCCGCTGGTGCAATGCAAAGGTCTTTGGCTCGGGCTTGGCAGGGGCCGCCATGGGAGCGGGCCGCACCCCAAACCCCGGCGTATAGATCGGCCGTTGGGGCTGGGGCTGTTGGGGATAGCGGCTGGGCTTTGGCTGCTCCTTGGGAGGAAAGGGCGGCCGCTCCTGCTGCAGCAGGGAGGAAGGCACCTCTTCCAGAAAGCGGGAAGGCTTATTATAAGCATAGTCGCCAAAGAGCATCCGCTGTTTGGCATGAAGCAAATAGAGCTTCTCCTTTGCCCGGGTCATCCCCACATAGCACAGCCGCCGCTCCTCCTCCATGGCGAAGGGGGTCATGGCGTTTCGGGCGCGTCCGGTGGGGAAAATATTCTCCTCCATGCCGCACAGGAACACCACCGGGAATTCCAACCCCTTGGCGCTATGCAGGGTCATAAGGTTCACCGCGTCCGCGTTGTTGTCCAACCCGTCCACATCGGATACCAGCGCCACGTTCTCCAAAAAGGCAGGCAAGGCGCTCTCCCCTTCCGGCACATCCCGTTCCACTTCCCGAATGTTGCCGATGAGCTCCCGCAGGTTGTCCATCCGGTTTTCCAGATCGCCCTTTTTATCCTCCGTGCGAAGGTATTCCTCATATTCCAGCGCCCCGATCATCTGCTCGGTAAATTCGGAAAGAGGCATGGTCTCGCATAGGGCGATGAGGGTGGCCATGGTATTGGAAAACTTGCGGAGCCTCAGGAACGCCCGGTCGGAAAGTCCTTCCCCATCCATCGCCACCGCCAGCATATAGGTGCCCCGCTGCTCCGCCACATCGGCCAGCTCCCCGATGGTAGCCTCGCCTATGGTCCGCCTGGGTACATTGATAATGCGGCGCAGGGCCATGTTGTCCGCAGGATTGTAGATCAGCCGCAGATAGGCCATGATGTCCTTGATCTCCCGCCGCTCATAGAACCGCTGCCCGCCCAAGACCTTGTTGGGGATGCCGTAATTGATCAGGGTAGATTCCAATACGCGGCTTTGGGCGTTCATCCGGTAGAGCACGGCGAAATCCCGATAGTTCCGGCCCGCCTGGACGCCTTCCAGGATCTTTTTGCACAGGAACGCGGATTCATCCCGCTCATTTGCGGCGGTATACAGTTCGATGGGTTCGCCGCCGGTTTTTTCCGTCCAAAGGCGCTTGCTTTTCCGCCCGGTATTGTTGTTGATCACCGCGTTGGCCGCGTCCAAAATGATGGAGGTGGAGCGGTAATTCTGCTCCAAGCGGATCACCCTGGCGCCTTCAAAGTCCTTTTCAAAATCCAGAATGTTCCGAATATCCGCCCCCCGCCAGCCATATATGCTCTGGTCATCGTCGCCTACGACGCAGATGTTCCGGTGCTCCCTGCACAGCAGCTGGATCAGCTTATACTGGGGCAGGTTGGTGTCCTGATATTCATCCACCAGCACATACTGGAACCGGTTGCGATATTTTTCCAGCACATCGGGATAGGTTTCAAACAGCCGCAAGGTCATGCAAAGCAAATCGTCAAAATCTAAGGCATTGGCCTCCAGCAGGCCCCTTTGATACCCTTTGAACAGCTTATAGACCGCCTGATCCAGCCCGGGATTCTCCGCAATATACTTTTCCGGTTCCAGCGATCTGTTTTTCGCCTCGGAAAACCAGTCCTTCAGTTCCCGCTTGGACAGCTCCTTATCGCTGATGCCATAGCTTTTCAATACGTTGCCGATCAGAGACATCTGGTCATCCGTGTCGTAAATGACAAAGTTCCGTTCCCGGCCCAGCCGTTGGATATCGCTTCGAAGAATGCGCACGCAGCAGGAATGAAACGTGGTGATCCACATATCCCGCGGATCCGCATCCACCAGCATACCGGTGCGCTCCTGCATCTCCTTGGCCGCTTTGTTGGTAAAGGTGAGGGCCAAAATATTCCAAGGCTTTACCCCATGTTCCATCAGGTTGGCGATCCGGTAGGTCAACACCCGGGTCTTGCCGCTGCCCGCGCCCGCCAATACCAGCAAGGGCCCTTCCAGGCATTCCACCGCCTGGCGCTGCTCTTTATTCAAAACGGATAAGTCCATACTTCACCATCCTAATCTTTATTCCCATTCATTATAGCATCTTCTGGATGGATTTGTATACCGATGGCCGCCGCGACGCCCAACATGTTTCTCGCGGGTGGGGCAACATTCCTTTCCACCTGGCCTCCCCTTCCGCATAAAAAGGCGCGCCGGCCAACGATTTTGCGGCGCGCCTTGCGTGTCCTCCTTCTCTTTCCCGTCGATTGTCGCTGGTTACAGAGGGGCCGACTGCTGGATGGTCAGCTCCGCCTGGGCGTTGGGCAGGGCGTCCAGCAGGGGGCCCAGCTCCAGCGATAGCACCGGCTCTTCCGGAAGGCTAAAGGACGCCCCGCCGGTGGATTCAGCCAAATGAAGGAAGATGGCTTCCTCCTGTAGGCTTGCCCGCATCGTATAGAGATACTGCTCGCCCTGGGCGGGAAGGTCGTAATAGAGCCTATGGTCTATTTGCAGGGCAACGTCCCGGAGCAGGTAGGAAAGGGTGTGCTGCATAGACCGCTCCGTCCTGGTGTTCTCCTGGGAAAGGCCGCTGATATACATGGAAAAGGCATCATCCCGCCATTGGCAGGCCATTTGGGAGGGGATGCTCTCATCATGGCTGAACCAGCCCTGCACGTCCTTTGCGTCAAAGTCGGTCCCATCGCCCCGGGCTTGCAGCACCAGGGAATAGGCGGCCTGGTCAAAGGGCTCCAGGTCGTAGGCCACGTCAAACCGGACGCTGCCAGTATAGCGCCCGTTGGGATCGGAGGTGAGCCCCTCTTTGGAAAGGGCCATGGATACCTTCCATTCCCGCTGTACCGTTACGCCCCAGAGCTGGGCCGTATCCTCCCCCGTCCCTTCCACCGTCAGCTCCCAGCCGCCGGCTGCGTCCTCCCGGACCAAGGCGCCAGAGAAGGGGATCCCATTTATGGTGAGCAGGGCGTCATATTCAGGGCCGTTCAAATGCAGTTCCTGCGCCCGGGCAGCCGTTCCCGTCGCGCAGCCAATCACGGCCAGAACACAGGCCAACCATCTTTGTCCCCGCTTCCATCCCACGACATCGCCTCCCATCCTGTTTTTGTTATCCGTATTAAATTATAGCAGAAGGCCGGCTGCAAAAACAGCCGGCCTCTGGTATGGTTTGTAAACTTTTATATCCGCCCCCAGGCTTTCAGCCCCTGTAGGATAGCGGACATGGCCTTTTCCACGTTTTCCCGGCTGGTGGCCAGGTTGATGCGAATATGGCTTTGGCCGTCCCCTTCGAACCAGGCGCCATAGTCCACGGCAAGGCCGCAGGTTTCCGCAAAGAAGCGTTCCATCTCCTCCGGCTGCAAATAGGCGGCAAAGTCCACCCACATCAGATAGGTCCCTTCCAGGGGGGTAACGCAGGCCTTTGGCAGATGGATTGCCAGCTGCTCCCGCAGGTATCCATAATTGCCCCAGATGATCTCCTGCACCTGCTGCAACCACGCCTTGCCGCCCCGGTACGCGGCTTCCACCGCAATATACCCGAACGGATTCCCTTCCCGTATGTGGATCCGTTTGGTAAAGGCGTCGTATTCCTTCCGGAGCTTGGCGTCCGGCAGCACCACAAAGGCATTTTGGCAGCCCGCCAGGTTAAAGGTTTTGCTGGCGGCGGTCAAGGTGATCACCATGTGGCTGTAATCCCCCGCCGTGGCGCTGGGGATGTGCTTATGCCCGTCAAAGGTCAGGTCCTGGTGAATCTCATCGGACAGCACCAGCACGCCGTGTTTCTTGCAGATATCCAGCATGGCGGATAGTTCCTCCCTGCGCCAAACCCGGCTGACGGGATTATGAGGGGAGGACATGATGAACATGCGCACCTGGTTCTCCGCGATCGCGGTTTCAAAGGCGGCAAGATCCACCGTATATTGCCCATCCTGATGGACCAGTTGGCAGGCGACCAGCGTCCGGTCATTATCCCGCACCGCATGAAGGAAGGGATAATATACGGGCGTGAGCACCATGACCCGGTCCTGGGGCTTGGTGAAGATCTGGATTAGCCAGTTGATGGCAGGCACCACCCCCGGGGAAAACCGCAGCCATTCCCGCTGCACCCGGTAGCCATGGCGTTCCGCCTCCCAATCCATAAAGGCTTGATAATAGCCCTCGCTGGGATGATAGTAGCCGAATACGCCGGTATCCAAATACTCCTTTTCCGCTTCCAGCACACACTGGGGCACGCGGAAATCCATATCTGCCACCCACAGGGCCAGCAGATCCTCCCTGCCAAAGCGTTCCCTTAAGCCGTCCCATTTTTCGCAATGGGTGCCCTTCCGATCCACATAGAGAATGGGCTCGTCCATGGTCAAACCTCCTTATCCCCGCAGCTCCGCGCCCAGCCGAGCGCGTAGGGCCTTGACCAGCGCCTCCATGGCGCCGGAGATGTCCTCATCGGTCAGCGTCCGGTCCTCCGCCCGCAGGGTATAGGAATAGGCCATGCTTTTCTTGCCCTCCGGTATTCCCTTCCCCCGGTATACGTCGAACAGGGATACGTTCTCCAGAATCACCTTTACTGGCGCCTGCTCCATGACCTGCTGCACCTGGGCGGCGGTGACGGTTTCATCCACCACCACGGCGATATCCCGAGGCACCACCGGATACTTGGGCAGCGCCTGATAGGTGACCGCGCCGGGCAGGTTGGCGGTCAGGCCCTGGAAGGAAATCTCCGCCACATACACCTTCTGGGAAATGCCATAAGCCTTTTGGGTATCCGGATGGATGGCGCCCATCTCGCCGATGGGCTGGCCATTGCGCAGAAGGATGGCTTTCTGGCCGGGCTGGAAATAGGGGCTGCCGCCGGGCTTTACGGAGAAGGCGCCCATGAGCCCCAGCCGCTCCACACAGGCTTCCACGCAGCCCTTAAGGGTGAAGAAGTCCTCTTCCTCCCCGGTAAAGGCAAAGCCCAGCATCCTGCGTTCTTCTGGAAGATCCGCATTATTGTCCAGATGCACGTTCCCCACCTCAAAGAAGCGGCCCTGGCCGGTTTTCCGGTTGCAATTGAGGGCGATGGACCGAAGCATCCCCGGCACCAGGGTGGTGCGCATCAGGCTTTGATCCTCCCCAAAGGGATTGAGCAGCTTGACAGCCAGGCGTTTTTCGTCGTCCTCCGGCAGCCGAAGGGCGTTCAAGTCCGCCGGGCCAATGAAGTTGTAATTGTACATCTCATAGCAGCCCAACGCCACGCACAAATCCTTGATCCGATCCTCCCGGGCGCATTCCACGCTGGGCCGGCCCTGGAAGGTATCCCCCCGCATGAGGGTGGGCGGGATGTTATCATAGCCGTAGATCCGGCCTACTTCCTCCGCGATGTCCCAATCGGTTTCGATGCTGCTCTCAATATCCACCCGGTAATGGGGGATGGTGACCTCCAGCTTGTCTCCCGCTACCCGGCTGCCGATGTTGATGGTGGACAGCATCTTCGCCATCTCCTCCCCGGAGAAATGGGTATTCAGGATCCGGTTCACATGGGCGATGTCCGCTTCCACCACCCGGTCCGCCGTATCCACGCTGCATACGTCGATGGCCTGGCCCACCACCTTGCCGGCCTTCAGCTCATCCACCAGCTCAATGGCCCGCTGGGCCGCCAGCACGGCGTTCACCGGCTCCACGCCCTTGATGAACCGGGCCGCCGCATCCGTTACGTGGCGCAGCTCCCGGGTGGTCCTGCGGATGCTGCTGCCCTTGAACACCGCCGCCTCAAACAGTACAGCCTTGGTATGCTCGGTGATCTCGCTGTTTTCGCCGCCCATGACGCCCGCGATGCCCACGCCCTTGGTGGGGTCTGCGATCAGCAGCATATCCTCCGTGGTCTCCCGCTCCTTGCTGTCCAGGGTGACTACCTTCTCCCCAGGATAGGCCTTGCGCACTACGATATGCCCATCCGCCACGCACCGCAGGTCAAAGGCGTGCATGGGATGGCCGTATTCCACCATCACATAGTTGGTGATGTCCACGATGTTGTTGATGGGCCGAAGGCCCACGGCCCGCAGCTTTTTCTGCATCCAGGCGGGGCTGGGCTCAATCTTGATATCCGTTACCACCCGGGCCACATACCGGGGGCAAAGATCCGGCGCCAGCACCTCCACGGAGGCATAGTCGCTGGCATTCCCCTCCCCCTGGATCTGGCGGATCACAGGCTCCTGGAATTTCTGCCCCAGGGCGGCCGCCGCCTCCCGGCAGATGCCGATGATGCTGGCGCAATCCGCCCGGTTGGGGGTCAGCTCGATGTCGAACACCACATCGTCCATGCCCAGGGCCTCCTGGATCCGCTGGCCCAGGGGATGCTCGCCCTGCAAAATCAGGATGCCGTAGACCCCTGCCCCCGGATAGTCCTCCTCGGTAAGGCCCAATTCCTGGCCGGAACAAAGCATACCGTCGCTATGCACCCCCCGCATCTTGGTGGGGTGGATCTCCAGCCCGCCCACCAGCTTGGCCCCATCCAGGGCCACCGGCACCAGGGCGCCTTCGAATACGTTCGTTGCCCCGGTGACCACGGTGAGCTTCTCCGGCTGCCCCACGTCGATGGAGCAGATCTGTAGCTTATCCGCATTGGGGTGTTTGGACAGGGCGTCGATGCGGCCCACCACCGTATGGGTGACCGGCATCTCCGGCTCCACGGCGGCGGTCTCGAACCCCCGCCACATCATCAATTCCACGAAGCGGTCAACGCTTACGTTGAAATCCACATATTCCTTGAGCCATTTGAGCGGCAATTTCATGCTATTTCTCCCCCTTCCTTAGAACTGCCGGAGGAACCGGGCGTCGTTCTCATACTCCAGCCGGATATCCGTAATGCCGTGTTTCAGGTTGGTGATCCGGTCCACGCCCACGCCGAAGGCTACGCCCTTCCATTCCTTGGGGTCCAGGCCGCAGTTTTCGATGATATGGGGGTTGGATACGCCGCAGCCCAGGATCTCCAGCCAGCCGGTACCCTTGCAGGCCCGGCAGCCCTTGCCGCCGCACAGGGTGCAGCTGATATCCACCTCGGCGGAAGGCTCCGTAAAGGGGAAATAGCTGGGCCGGAACCGCATACGCACATCGTCTCCGAATACCGCATGGATAAAGGTGAGCAAAATGCCCTTCAGGTCCGCCAGGGTAATCTCCCGGTCCACCACAAAGCCCTCGATCTGCATGAACACAGGGCTGTGGCTGGCGTCCACCTCGTCCACCCGGAACACCCGGCCCGGCATGATCAGCCGGAAGGGGGGCTTCACGTTCAGCAGCGCCCGGGCTTCGCAGGGGCTGGTATGGGTCCGCAGCACCACCCGGTCGTTTACGTAGAAGGTATCCTGCATATCCCGGGCAGGATGGTCCAGGGGCAGGTTCAGCTTGGTGAAGTTATAGTCGTCATACTCCACCTCCGGTCCCTCGTAGGTGGTGAAGCCCATGCCCACCAATGCGTCCCGGATCTCCCGATAGGTTTGGGTCATGGGATGCAGCCTACCCAGGGCCCGGCCGGGTTTGCCGGGCTCCGTCACGTCCAGGGCTTCCTTCTCAAACCGCAGGGCTTGCATCTTCTCCCCGATCACAGCCTTGCGCTTGGCCAATTCCGCCTCTAACTCTTTCTTGACCGTATTGGCAGCCTGGCCCAGCTTCGCCCGCTCGTCCTTGCTCAACTGGCCCATGCCCCTCAAAATACCCGTCAAGGCGCCGTTGCGCCCCAGGATGGATACGTTGATCTCGTCCAGCTCCGCCCCATCCCGGGCTGCCTGCAGCCGGGCCAGGGTCTCCTGGCGGATCTTTTCCAATGCCTCTGTCATAGCCTTCCTCCATCTGTCTCCATAAAATTGAAAGCGCGCCCGTCCCAAGGGACGAAGGCGCGCTCGTGGTACCACCCTATTTCACCCCGCCAACACGGGGCCTTTTCCGCTATATCGGGCTTACCCGGCGCCAACTACGCACCCCAAATGGGGCTTCCCCGGCGCGGCTCGGGAGGGAACTGATGCCGCGTGCCTGTGGAGGCCATCTCAGCCGCCGGCCCTCTCTTGGCCACAGGATACGCCGCTTTTCTCCGTCAATGCCGTTATTCTTGGGTATTTTAGCACATTACACCGCCGAAAGCAAGGCTTCCCGGGCAGAATTCCCAGCTTTTCCCCGGCGTTCCTCAATCCCATTTCTTCAGCAGGGCGTCTAGATCCGCTCCCAGCTTTTGTGCCCGCTCCCCCTGGGCGCCGGCGGCCAGCTGCATGAGCTTTGCCATACGGGAGAGCAGGCTCTCCATGGTGGATACCGAGGCTTCCGCCTGGCGCTTGAGCTGCACCGACGGCTCCCGCTGCACGCTGCCGGTACCCAGGTCAAAGGCTTCAAACATCTCCGGCACGGAAACGGTATACCCCAGGGAACGTACTGCGGCGGCAAAGCCGTCGATCACGTCCTTTTCGCCGTGTACCAGGAATACCCGGGTAGGCTTTTGGGGGATCTTCTGGAGCCATTGGAGCATCTCGTCCCGGCCCGCGTGGCCGGAAAATCCGGCAATCTGCACGATGTTAGCGTTAACGATCACCTGCTCGCCAAACATCTTGACCCGTTTGGCGCCATCCACCAGCAGCCGTCCCAGGGTGCCCACCGCCTGGTAGCCGGCAAAGACGATGGTGCTATCCGCCCGGTAAAGGTTATGCTTCAGGTGGTGCCGGATGCGGCCCGCGTCGCACATGCCCGAGGAGGAAATGATGATGTTGCAGCCGGGCTGGGTATTGATCAGCTTGCTCTCCTCGGCGGTCTGGGCGATGCGCAGGGTGGGGAACTCGAACAGGTCCCCTTCCCGGGACATCTCCAGGGCTTCCTGGTCGTAGTTTTCCTTGGTGCAGTTTTCATAGATCCGGGTGGCCTTGATGCCCAGGGGGCTATCCAAATACACCGGCACCCGCTCCAGCCCCGGCACCGTGCCCTCTATGAGCATCCGCTTGATATAATACAGCAGCTCCTGGGTACGGCCCACCGCAAAGGCGGGGATCACGATATTGCCCCCCCGGGCGATGCCCGCCCGCAGCACGGCGGCGAACTCGGCTTCCTTTTCCGCGTCGGTGGTCACTTCATGGTTCCGGTCCCCATAGGTGCTTTCCATCACCAGGTAATCCGCCCCTTCCACGATGTCCGGGTCGTTGATGATGGGCCGGTCTCCCCGGCCAAGGTCCCCGGAAAAGGCCACGCGAACGGTTTTATCTTCCTCGGTGATCCACACCTCGATGGCCGCGCTGCCCATCAGATGGCCCACGTTGGTAAAGCGGGCCTTTACGCCCGGGCAAACCTCCACCACCGTGCCATAGGGGATGCTTTTGAACCGTTCGCAGGCGATGGCTGCATCCTTGGCGCTATACAGGGGCTCCGCCGGCGGCTTGCCGGCCCGCAGGTTTTTACGGGACTGTTCCTCCGCGTCCTGCTCTTGGATGTGGGCGCTGTCCGCCAGCATGATCTCGCACAGCTTGGCCGTGGCGCTGGTGCTATAAATGGGGCCCGAAAAGCCGCGCTTGGTCAATAGGGGGACCAGCCCTGTGTGATCGATATGGGCATGGGTCACCAGTAGGGCCGTAATCTCATGGGGGTCAAAGGGGAACTCCCCGTTTGGCATTGCTTTCTCGTCGGCCCCCTGGCGCATACCGCAATCTACCAGGATGTTGCCGCCCGAAAACTGGATCAGATGGCAGGAACCCGTCACCGTCTGGGCCGCGCCGCAAAATTTGATTTTCATGGGCCACGCTCCTTATTTATTTTTAGAATCTTTCCCTCCGCCTGCAAGGGATGGCCAGCGGGTTCCCGAAGGTCTTGACGCAGCCGTTTCCAGCTGGATTCCGGGATGGCTTCCGCATTGCCGTTCCCACGGGGCAGGCCGCAAGAATGTGGTTCACCGGTTCCATTTTAAGCAGCAATGCGAATTCGCGGAACAGCAACGCAGGAACGGGCCGACACATGCCCTTTTTTCGGCCTATCGCGCCTTATATACGAAGGGTATGCATTTATTATACCATTTCCCCAAATAAAAAAGATGAACTTTTCGGGGCGAAACTGTGGGGAAACCGCCGCCTTTTCAAATCGCAGCCGCAGCGATCCATCCATTCTTCCTTTTCTAACCGCACTGTGCGTTTTCATAAGGAAAAGGGCGAACGCGTAAGTTCACCCTTTCTGAACAACTTTATTTATCCTTGCCGCAGCACTTTTTATATTTTTTTCCGCTGCCGCAGGGGCAGGGATCGTTGCGGTTGGGCTCCTGCTGCTTAACATACATCTTGGAGGAGCGGAACTCCATGGTGATCTCCTTGCGGCGCTCCGGCGTAAGGATAGGCTCCCACTGGGGCAGGTTATAGAGCCAATCCGCCTTGCAGTCCAGCATGTTAAAATACAGCTTTTCATAATCGATGTCCAGCTCGATCTTGCTGCCGCTCTTAAGGCTGTCCAGCTTCAGCTCCTTTTTTAGGCTGGTATTGATGCCGTCCAAGAAACCCAGGAAGGTGACCTCGTCCATGTGGAATTCTTCCGCCAGCTCCGAGACCTTGCCGCTGTAGGTATGCTGATAATTCCCCAGGATGGTTTTATAGTTTTCCGTTTCCAGGGCAAAGTATTCCTTCCAGAACTTTTTGGCCTCCCCGGGGGTGCGTTCCACATCCGCGATGGCCTGCCATTCACTGAATAAACTCATGTCTGTTCTCCTGTTTCTGGTATTTTAAGGGCGGCCGAAGCCGCCCCCGTTGACGTTCCTTTATAGATATACCAAAGATCAGGCTGCCGCGTCAAGAAATTCTTTTACCTTGCGAATAAAATCTTCGGTGTTGAGCACCGTGATGTTATCCATTTCCGCCAGCGCGGCCAGGTCTTTGGTCATAAAGCCTGCGCTGATGGTATCCAAAGCCGCCTTCTCCAGCCGGTTCGCAAAATCCACAAGCTCCTGGATCCCATCCAGCTCGCCCCGCTTGCGCAGCGCCCCCGTCCAGGCAAAGAGGGTGGCCATGGAGTTGGTGGAGGTCTCCTCCCCCTGCTGGTGCCGGTAATAATGCTTGGTCACCGTGCCGTGGGCGGCTTCGTATTCATAGTTGCCCTCCGGGGATACCAGTACGCTGGTCATCATGGCCAGGGAACCAAAGGCCGTTGCCACCATGTCGCTCATCACGTCGCCGTCGTAATTCTTGCAGGCCCAGATAAAGCCGCCGTTGGAGCGGATGACCCGGGCGACCGCGTCATCGATGAGGGTATAGAAGTAGGTGATCCCCGCCTCCTTGAACTGAGCCGCATATTCTGCTTGATAGATGTCTTCGAAAATATCCTTGAAGGTGTGATCGTACTTTTTCGAAATGGTATCCTTGGCGGAGAACCACAGATCCTGCTTGGTGGATAGGGCGTAGTTGAAGCAGGCCCGGGCAAAGCTCTGGATGGAATCGTCCTTGTTATACATGCCCATCAGCACGCCGGGGGTCTTGAACTCGAACACGGTTTCATGGAACAGCTCCTTGCCCGAAGCGTCGGTAAAGGTGATCTCCGCCTTGCCGGGGCCGGGGACCCGGAACTCGCTGCAGCGATAAATGTCCCCGTATGCGTGACGGGCAATGGTGATGGGCTTGGTCCAGCTGCGCACAGAGGGCTTGAGGCAGGGCAGCATAATGGGCGCCCGGAACACGGTGCCGTCCAGGATGGCACGGATGGTGCCGTTGGGGCTTTTGTACATGCGCTTGAGGTTGTATTCTTCCACCCGCTGGGAATTGGGGGTAATTGTGGCGCATTTGACGCCGACCCCGTACTTTTTCACGGCCTCCGCCGCCTGTACGGTGATCTGGTCGTCGGTGGCGTCCCGGGAAGGAAGTCCCAAATCATAGTATTCGGTCTTTAGATCCACATAGGGCTCCAGCAGATGGGTTTTGATCATCTGCCAGATGATGCGGGTCATTTCATCGCCGTCCATCTCGACAAGGGGGGTCCTCATTTGAATTTTACGCATGGGCATCTCCTTATTTTTTTGTTATTTTTGCGCCGGATATGGCCTTATTCAGGATATCCGAGCGAAATGCAAAACTAGACGCTTGCTTCTCCTCCAGCCCCTGCTGGGCATACGCCACCAATTTATCCACCAATGCCGCGAAGGGAATCCCCATGGGTTCGTATAGATAAAATGCGAAAGAACCTGGGATGGTATTGATTTCGTTAATATAAACCTGCTCCCCTTCCAGGATATAGTCCACCCGGACCACGCCCTTGCACTCCAGCATACGGAATACCGCCACCGTATAGTCCTGGATCCGCTTGGTCAGCTCCGGGGAAATGGGGGCGGGGATCTGGCGGCTTAGGCTCTTCATGCCCTTGCCGTCCCCCCGGATATACTTCTCCTCAAAGGTGAGGAAGGCATCCCAACAGGCGGGCTGCTCGCAAAGGGAAGGCAAGGCCTCTCGGCTATTGCCCAGGCAGGCGCAGTTGATCTCCACCGGATGCTCCACCGCCCGCTCGATAAGGATCCGCCGGTCAAAGCTGACGGCCACCTCCATGGCCTGGCGGAATCCATCCGGGTCCACGGCTTTGCCGATGCCGATGGAGCTGCCCAAATTGGCGGGCTTGATGAACATGGGATAGCCGATCTCCTGTTCCGCCCGCTCCTGTACCGCCTGGGGATCCTGCTGCCATTCCGCCCGGTTGCAATATACGGCGGGCAGCACCGGCAGGCCCATGCTCTTGAACACGGCCTTCATCACGATCTTATCCATGCCCACGGCGCTGCCCACCAGGCCGCAGCTGGAATAGGGGATATCCGCCAGCTCCATCAGCCCCTGCACCGTGCCGTCCTCCCCATGCATCCCGTGGAGGGCTAAGATGGCGCAATCCAGCCCGCAGACCCGCTGGGCCTTGCCAAAAAGGCCGCCGCCAAAGCTATACAGGGCGTTGTGGCCGGGCTCCGGAGGCAAAAACACCCGGGTCAAACCTTTCTGCTGGGGATCGAAATCCCGGTAGGTCTTTACGTCCCGCAAGGGCTCCCCCACATACCAGGCCCCGGAACGGGCGATATAGATGGGAAACGCATGGTATTTGCTTTTATCCGCGTTTTCCAATATTTGCAAGCCGCTGATTATGGATACGTCATGCTCGGAAGCCCGGCTTCCGAAGATCACCCCTAATTCCATCATGTCAGGTATTCCTCCCTACCTCGCGTCAATTATAGTTATCCGTTAAGTCGTTTTCAAATAGCACCGTGCAGCCCGGCTGTTGGTACAGGGGCAGCTTTTCCGTGGCCTGGGCCAGGGATTCCACCTCCACCAGCCGCTCCGCCGGGAAGCCGCCCTCCAGCAGCCCCGCCTTGATGGCCGGGGCGTTGGGCCCCACCAGGATGGCCACGTCCACGCAAGACGCCATGTGCAACCCAAAGGCCTGGTTCAAGGCCGCCTGCTCTTCCCCCAGCTCCACCATGCCGGGGGTGATGATGATCCGCCGGCCCGGGAAGGACTTCAATACCTCCAGCGCTTCGCCGGAGCCCACCGGGTTGGCGTTAAAGGCATCGTCTATCACGGTGATGGGGCCGGGCAAGAGCTGCAAGCGGTGCTCCACCGGCTCCAGCTTGCCGATGCCGGCGGCGATCTGCTCTTGGCGCAGGCCCAGCTTATAGGCCAGGGCGGCGGCCCCTGCGATGTTGAGGATGTTATGCCGGCCCAGGAGCCGGGTGGCGCAGGGGATCCGGGCCCCGTCCTGGCAGACCAGGGTGAACCGGCTACCCTCCGGGCCTACGGTGATATCCTCCGCCCGCATATACAGGTCCTCGCCCTGGGCGCCAAAGAGATATTTTTCCTGCAAGGGGCTGCTTTCATAAAGCTGGCGGCACAGGGGATCGTCCCCGTTGAGAAAGACGCAGCCCTGGCTGCCGACCCCTGTCAACAGTTCCCCCTTGGTGCGCATTACGTTTTCCAGGGAGCCAAAGGTTTCCAAATGTTGCTTACCAATGGCGGTGATGATGCCGTATTGGGGCATAACCAGGCGGCACAGCTGGGCCACGTCGCCCTTGTAACGCGCCCCCATCTCCCCGATAAACACCTGGTGCTCCGGCGTGAGTTTTTCCCGTATGGTGCGGGTCACCCCCATGGGGGTGTTGAAGCTGCCGGGGGTATACAGGGTCTTATACGCTTCCCCCAGGATGGTTCCCAGGGCGTACTTGGTGGAGGTCTTTCCAAAGCTGCCCGTGATGCCGATGCGGATCAGCGCCGGGTTGGCGCGCAGGCGCTTCCTGGCGTCCCTCATATACCAGCCCTGCACCAGTTTTTCCACCGGCCAAGTAATCACATGGGCCAGGCATACCACAAGGGGCAGCAACAGGCCGGGTATGAACCGGATCAGCTCCGGCCAGAAGCCATAGTCCCACCAGCCGCCCCAAGGCTGTAGCCCTTGATACAGCAGCTGCAAATAGGACGCCTGCAACAGCAGCCGCGCCACCGGCCCCAACAGGGCAAGCAGGAACACGGGGACCAGCAGGCGCTTGACCCTGGCGGTATAGCGCAGGGGTTTTTTGGCCTTTTTTTGATTTTTTAGGGCCATGATCCCAAAGGCCAGCATCATGCCGGTAAAGATCACGTCTCCGCCCCGCCATACCAGGGCCCCTAACGTGCCGGGGAACAGCTGGCCTGCAATGCGCAAAAGAACGCCCGCTATGCCGGCGAAAAAGGGGCCGGCCCACTGGCCCAGGTGCTTGCGCACCCATTTTAGATACATGGGCCCCTGGTAGCTTTCCAGCTGCAACATATGTATGAAGGGGATAGCTGCCAGGGTGACGGCTATCCCATCCACCAACACATACGCCCAAAAGGCGATTTGGATCAGGAGTTCATTGGCTTCCATACATCAAACCTCATTTTGATACAGGATCTGCAGAATGGAGCAAAAGCGGGAATAGTCCTCCGCATAGGAAAAATGCCCCACCCCGGGAATAACGGCAAGCCCGGCGTTCTGCATTTCCCGCTCCATCATCTTCCCCATCCACAGGGGGGTAGCCGTGTCCGTTTCCCCCCAGATCAAAAGGGTCTCGTTGGGGATCTTGGACAGCAGGGCGGTCTGATCGTAGTTGACGGTTTTTATGTAGGTGATCCGCATATCCCCCTGCAATTGCTGATATTCCGTGGAGCCGGCCGTTTTCTGCCGCTCCTGCAGGCGAAAGAGCCGGTTCAAAGCCGGAGACTTGGCCAGGATCTTCCCCAGCTTATAGGTATAGACCCGCCAATAATATTTGGGCCCCCGTCTGGGTTTTATGCCCGCCGCGTCCACCAGGATCAGCCGGTGAAATAGTTCCGGCGTTTCGCTGGCCAGCTGAATGGTCACCCGCCCCCCAAAGGAATGGGCCACCACATCGCACCCGCCAATGCCGATGGCTTCCATAAAGGCCCGGGTACAGGCGGCATACTCCGGAACCCCCCAGGGCCCCGGTGGCTCCGGGCTCTCACCGAAGCCGGGGAAATCCAGGCTTACCGCTTCCATGCCCAGCCTGACCAGGCAATTGGCGATAGGGGCCATGGTTTGGATATTGGCGCCCCAGCCGTGGAGCAGCAGCACCGGCCTGCCCGAGCCCTGGCGCTGATAATGGAGTTGGACGCCGTTTATCTCGATCGTCAAGGGTTACCTCTTATCGTCCTTTTTGGGGGCCTGCCAGCCTTCCTTATTGACCTGCCTGGCCCGGGCGATGCCAAGCTGCCCCTCCGGAATATCCATGGTGATGGTGGAGCCGGCGGCGGTATAGGTATGATCCCCCAGGGTGACCGGCGCCACCAGGGAGGTATTGCAGCCCAAGAACACGTCGTTCCCGATTACCGTGCGGAACTTCCGGGCCCCGTCATAATTGGCAAAGGCGGTGCCGCAGCCCACGTTGATCCGCTTGCCGATATCCGCGTCCCCCACATAGGTGAGATGGGCCACCTTGCCCCCATCCCCCAGGGTGGAGTTTTTGATCTCTACGAAATTGCCCACCTTGCAGCCCTTGCCAAGGTGCGCGTTGGGGCGCAGCCGCACATAGGGCCCGATGCTGGTGCCGTCCTCCACCGCCGCCTCCTGGGCCACCACGGCCGCCAGGGAACAGCCGTCCCCCACGACGGTATCCAATAGCCGGCACCCGTTATACAGGGTGCAATCCCGGCCGATTCGGGTGTCCCCCTGCAAGAAAACGCCGGGGTAAATCACCGTATCCTCCCCGATGGTCACCTCCGCGTCGATGTACGCCTGGTTGGGGTCCAGGAAGGTAACGCCGTTTTTCATATGATGGGCATTGATGGCCTGCTGCCTTAGGTAGGTACAATCCCAAAGGCTTTCCCGGTCATATACCGCGGCGCATTCCACGGCGGGGGCATATACGTCCACCACCCGCTCCCCTTCCATGCGCAGGGCCCGGATGAAATGCTTGGCTTCCACGTCGTGGGGCAGATCCCGCTCCAAAAAGCGGCGCAGGTGATTGATCTCAAAACAGAAGGCCGCGCAGGGGCGGGTCTCCTCATCCTCTTCGCAATAGACCAGGCGGGATGCCGCAACACCCTGGGCCGCATCGGTCAACATGCGGATGGTCTCCGGCTGGAGCATGGGCAGATTGCCATGCACCACCAGCACATAGCCCTCGGGCTGGGTGATCAGAGGCATGGAGAACAGGATGCCCTCCGCCATGGAATCCGCATGTTCCTGGGTAACATAGCGGGCCTTATCCCCGATATGCGCCCGCACCCGCTCCGCGTCAAAGCCGACGGATAGGATGGGTTTTTCCTGAATATAATTCTCGCAGGCCGCAAGGACCCATTTTACCATGCTCCTGCCGCAGATCTCATGGAGGACCTTTTGCTTCCTGGAATGCATCCGCTTTCCTTCGCCTGCTGCAAGAATGATTGCCGTGATCGCTTTCATGCTTATCCCTCAAAATTCATTGCACATATAAAAGGTCATAACCGCTGCTATTATTTTATGAGCGGACAACGGGCCCTGTCAAGAGAACGGGGGCTTGCATACAAGTATATTTGATCCGCGCACCTCCCCTCACAGCACGCCGCAATAATCGATATCCACATCGATGACGCATACATAGGTGGGGTCCATCTCTTTGGCCTGCTCCCGGATGGCGGATTTGTATCTGCCGATCTGCCCCGCGTCCGTGCCGGCGGGCACCACGATATCGAAGATGAGGTTGGTCTGGTGCTCCCCCCGCACCATGCGGAAATCATGGAACCGGAGCCGGGGGTCCGTCTCCCGGATGATGGCGTCCAGCTTGGCCCGCACGGCGGCGGTCAGCGCATCGTCGGTCTCCACCGGGTCCAGGTGGATGGTCAACAGCATTCCCAGCTTCTCCCCCACCTCCCGTTCCGCCCGGTCGATGGTCTCGTGAATGGCCACGATGTCCGAATCCGCCCGCACCTCCGCGTGGGCGCTGGCGATGATCCGCCCCGGGCCGTAGTTGTGCACCATGATGTCGTGCAGCCCGTCGATCCCCTCGTAGGATAGGAGGCTTTCGCTCAGGGCATGGATCAGCTCCGGGGTGGGGGCCTCCCCCATCAGGGGGCTGATGGTATCCCGCAGGATGCCGATGCCGCTATAGAGCACGAATCCGGCTACCAGCACGCCCACATAGCCGTCCAGGTTGACGTTAATAAAATATGAAGCCATGGCGGATAACAGAATCGCGCCGGTGCTGATCACATCGCACATGCTGTCCGCGGTGGCCGCGCTCATGGCGGTGGAGGAAATGGCCTTGCCAATGCTGGCTGTAAACCGGCCCAGCCATAGTTTCACCAGGATGGAAAGCGCCAGGACCCCCATGGTGGTCAGGTTGAAGGCCACAGGCTCCGGCGCGATGATCTTCAGCACGGATTCCTTGCCCAGCTCAAACCCCACCAGCAGGATCAGGAAGGAGATCACCAGGGCCGCAATGTATTCGATCCTGGCGTGGCCGAAGGGGTGCTCCTTATCCGCGGGCTTACCCGCCATGCGAAACCCGATCAGGGTCACCAGGTTGCTGCCCACGTCCGACAGGTTATTGACAGCGTCCGCCTGGATGGCGATGGACCCGGACAGGGCGCCGATGAGCAGCTTTGCCCCGCCCAGAAAGATGTTGCAGCATACCCCTACAACGCCCGCCAGGCGGCCGTAAGCTTCCCGCACCCGGTCGTTCTGGGTATTCTGCGGGTCTTTGATAAACAGCCGGATCAGTAATTTTGTCATATTCCCTCGCTCCTGTGGCTATAAACTAAGCCCTGACTAAAGGGTAAAGCCGTACGTTTTTTGTTCCAAGACGCCACAAAAGGCCGTATGCAACCCTACCGTGCTTTTTCCCAAGCCGGCCCGGTTGAATACGGTCTTTCTGCATCCAAAGGGACGCGTCCCCATGGCGGATACCGCGTCCCCTGATTTTACCGCATTTATGCCCTTACCGCAACCTATTTATAAAAGATACTGCAACAGGAACAGGACGATCACCCCCGGCACGCCGAACACGCCGGCCACCAGGGAAGAAAAGGGCGTAATGGGCAAGGCCAGCCCAAACAAGCCCCCAAAGAAATTCACCAGCAGCAGCAGCAGCGCCCCAACGACCGCATTGAGGAGCAGCCGCCATAAAATCCGGAGGGGGACCGCCAGGAGCTTGCATACCAGCCACAGGAGCAGCAACCCCACCCCAAATGCAGCCAACAAAAGCAACGTTTCCATACGGTTCCCCTCCTGTTCCCGGCCATGGTGCCCTGGCCGGTTTTATTCTGCGGCGGCCGCCTCCTGGCTATAGCGGCGCAATAGCAAAACGTATTTGCGCCGGGCCGCCTCCATTTCGTAGATGGCAAAGTCCATCAGGTCCGTTTCCTGCACGCTTTGGAAATAGCGTTCCGCCTCTTTCCATTGGGCCAGGGCCAGTTCGATATCCCGTTTCCGGTCCTCCTGCGCCGCGTCGGCATGGTTCCAGAATGCCATATGATCCACCTCCATAAATATGGGATTTGCATCCTATATGGAAGTATCTCCCGGGCGCTTGGTTTTTATAACCGGAACCTGGGCAGGCTTAAATGAAGCCGCCTTTTCTGAGCAGCTTGACCGTGCCGTATACCGCCGCCGTATACACGGGGATCATGATGGCCTGGTTCAGCAGCCGCACGTACACGATCTGATAGGGCAGGCCATACAAGGTCATAAGCAGCAGGGTGTTGCACACTACGGAACAGAACAACTGCCCTGAGGCGATGGACAAAAGCAACCGCTTCCAGGTGATCGCCTGGCCTTTTTGGAAAAACAGGCCGGGAATCACCCCAAACAGGGCCCCGATCAAGGTGAACCAAGGGATCCACGGCCCTTTGGGAAACAGCAGGGCGGGCAGCAGATCCACGATCATTCCCACGATGCCCCCATAGGCCGGGCCGTAGAGCACGGCGGCCAGGATCACCGGCAGCACGGTAATGCCGATCTTCAAGGAATAGCCGGCGGCGGAGACCGCAGGCAGCGGAATAGACAGAATCCCCAGCACCGTTCCCAAGGCCGCCAAGAGGGCGCAAATGGTCAGCTGCCGGGTCAAAGGATGTACGTTGGCTTGTTTTACATTTTGTTCCATAAAAATAACCTCCTCTTTGCAGTCCTACTACAGTACATGAGGAGGCTTGACACCAGGGCCATCCTTATGTAGCAGCGGGATGCGGATACCGCACCGCAAGCCGATGGCCGGCTATTCGTCCGCCCGGCAACTCCCCGTCCAGGCGGCACTCGTCATGGGTCCCATGACACGCGCAATACCCTACTCTGCTTTTGCGGATTCATTCTATACCAAATCCGGCTTTCTGTAAAGCCCTTAGTCCTCCATTTGTCCATTTACTTCAAAGTCGATCCAATAGGTAGCCCGTACCTTTTCCCCCATGGTCTCCTCGTCCAGATAGGTATAATACAGCCGGTTGGCCCAGCTGGAGGCGGCGATCCGGGTGCTGGCCAGGTCGCATACCGGCCGGCTTTCCCCGCTTTCCAGCACATAGGCCCACAGGGTATAGGGGTACGGGTCCTGGGGCGCCTGGGGCGCGGAGGCGTCCTCGCCCCCTTCGCCTTCCCCGCCGGAGAGGCGGTTTTCAAAATAGTAAAGGATGGATCCATCCTGGCTCCAAACAAAATCATATACGGCAAACGCGTCGGTGATGGTTTGGGTTTGGCCGGTCTGCATATCCCGCAGCAAAAGCCCGCCCCCCGGGCCGCCGGCAATGCCCGAAGCGCCGCTGACGGCCATATACGCGTTGTTTGGCGAGAGGGCGAACGCGCCTCCTTGGCAGAAGGCTTTGCGCACGCCGCCCTCCGGCTTGATGGCATAGATGGTATCCCCCTCCATGTCGCTCTGCACGAAGTATACCTCGCCTCCGCAATAGCCGATACGGCCTTCGTTGGCGCCGTTTTTATCCACCACGGTGTGGCGTTTGGTCTCGTCCGGCACGTTGAAATCATAGGCGTGAACCTGCATTTCCCCGCTGCCGCTCACCGCGAAGAGCACGCTCCCCATGCTGTCCCAACACAGGGCGCTCACCGTATCCCCAAAGCCGGCTCGGGTCAGCTCCGTGATCACGTCTCGGGTATCCACGTCCACCACGTATAGGTTGGTGCGCTCCGCTTCCCGCTCCAATACGGCCAGCTTCCTCCCGTCCGGGGAAAATACCGCCCGCTCCACGGTGGCAAAAGCATAATCCAGCAATCGCTTTTCCTTATTCTGGCTGTCCAGAATATACAGCTCCTCATAGCGGATGGCGTCCACGCCGATGCCTTCCGTGATCCGCTTGGAGTATAGGATCCCGCCCCCCAGCCTGCGGGGTACCGTGGAAAGAAAGAGCCCGTCCGCCAGGCAAACCTGGGCGCCGGCCACCTGGCCGTTGCGCCGCTGTACGGCTTCCGCAAAGACCGCCTGCTGCCGGGCGGTTTCATCAAAGGCAGGCAGGCCGTCCGCGCCGAGCTGCACTGCCATCCAGTCCGCCTCCACGGCCCCGGGGTTTTGCTCCAGCAGCTGCCGCTTGGCCAATTCCGCCTCGATGTCCGAGGCATACGCCTTTGAGATGAGCACCACCTGATCCAGGCCGGCGGTGTAGGTCGGAGTCATCCGTTCCGCCCCCAGCAACGTACCTTCACAATAATCCCGGAAGCCATTGCCGATCAGGTACCAGGCAGCCTCCTCTTCCGGCTCCGCCTCCGTCTCCTGGGACGCGGGTAAAAGGGTGACGGTCAGCCCGTCCCCCTGCTCCTGGACCTGAAAGGCCGCCTCCTGGGATAGCTGGAAGCACAGATACACCGATTCCGTTGCCGGGGCCTCCCCCTCCGCCTGCTCCGCAGGTTCTTCCCCCGTTGTTTCCTCCGCCGGGGCCGCATCCGCTTGGGATGCCGCCGGATTGGCCAACCCATAACGGAAATAGCCCAGCACCAGCCCAGCCTTTTCCCAATCCCGGCGCTCAAAGTCCCAATAGCTCAGCCCGTCAAAGCGGAGCATTAACCGGGCGGGCGCGGTCTCCAGCCACGCCCGGTATTGGGGTACCCCCTGGGCTGCGCCTTCGTTCGCGGTGCCGCTCATGCGGCTGCCGGTCTTAAAGGTAAAGGCCAGCTTGGTGGTCTCCCCGCTTTGCGCCACGCTTAAGGCATAAGCGTTGGCCTCCTCCACGGGCGCCCCCCCTTCCAATGGGGTCCCCGCAAGGGTATATCCCTGGTATCGATTGGTCTCCGCCTCCTTCTGGCAGGCGCATAAAAGCGCCAGGCAAAGAAGCGGCGCCAGGAGTATCCAGGCTCGTTTCATAGGCGATCCTCCATAACGTTCATTTCAGGGCTTTTGGGTTCTTCGTTTTTTGATTATACCATAGAAACCCTGTATAGGCGTTAAATTTATAGAATGTTTATAATTTGTTGGATGGAAGGCCTTTGCATAGGCTGGCCAATTTGCTATAATAACCAAAGACTATACTGGTCTAAGACTATCCGCATAGGAGGGTTTTTTATGAAATGTAAGGTATGCGGCGCAATCAACGAGGATTATCTCGAGTATTGCGAAAACTGCGCCGCGCCCCTCAAAGAGTCTCAGGCGGCCGCAGACGCCCCAACCAGCGGCGGCGCCCGTGAGCAGCGGAGCTGGGATTTCGTTGCTTCCCCCGATTGGTCCAAGCCCGAGTTCAGCGCCAACACGGTAAGCGAAACCGATATTCCAGAGGGCTTTACGCCTCAATCCTTCCGCTCCCGTTTCAGCGCGGAACCCGCCCAACAGCCCGCTTCCGCCCCTGCATCGGAGGCCCCGGCAGCGGCCCAGGCGTCCAATTCCGTCCGGCGTACCGCCACCCAGGCCCAGCAGGCCAAGCGCAATTCCGTCCGCCCCGCCCAAAAGGCTGCGCCCGGCGCCGTATGTCCGGATTGTGGCGCGCCCCTGGCGGATGGCCAGCGTTTCTGCAACAGCTGCGGGAAAAGCCTCGGCAAAGCCGCCGCTGTTTCCGCGCCTGTGGCGGCTGCGGGAGCTGCCGGCGCCCAGGCCGGCATCAAGTATGCCGATCCCCTGGATGAGGATATGTTCTCCTTCAATTACGAAGACGAAGAGGAGACCGCCCCGCGCCGGAAAAAGGGCGGCAGCCATGCCGCCGCGCCCAAACGCGGCGCGGCGCAAAAGCGCAGCGCCAGCCGCAAGCGCAGCGGCCTCGCCATGGACAAGACCCTGCTTTTCTGGATCGCGGCCGGTGTGCTGATCCTTGCCCTTGTGGTGCTGGGCGTGGTGCTGGTCAGCAAAAACGGCGGCTTCTCCGGCCTCTTTGGCGGCATTTTCAGCAGCTCCCCCATCACCAAGGAGCCTGTCATCGAAAAAACCACCACAGATAGCGGCGTGCCCGCCTACAATATCACCATCTATGCCAAGCGCAACAGCGTGGTGCATTTTGAGGGCGGCTCCATCGTAAAGGATACGCCGGTGACCAAGACCTCCAAGCCCATTACCCTGTGCGTGCCGGAGGCTGTGTGGATCCCCAGCGAGCCTGTGGAGGGCAGCACCCTGGAGATCTATCCGGATATTACCGTAATCGCCAAGGATGGCACGGAAACGCCCGTAACCTTTGCGGAGCCCATCGTCATCTCCGTGCCCACCCTGAACATTTCCGTGACCGCGCCCAACACCCCGTCCTTTGAGACGGCAACCCCGGATATCACCTTCTCCGGCGTGGTGGACGATCCCACCAGCGCGGTATACGTAAATGATATGCAGTTTACCGTGGATGAGGCCGGCGCCTTTGAAGGGGTCTACACCCTAGAGTCCGAGGGCACCCATACGGTCAACGTGGAAGCCCGCAAAAACGGCTATGCCATTGCCCGGCAGACCTTCCAGGTGACCTATAGCACCGGCGCCGCGGCTACCCCCGGCACCACCGGCGGCGGCACCAGCGCATCCACCCCCGGCACCCTGCCCAGCGGCGCCACCGGGGTGGGCTATGTGACCTCCAACGACCTGAACGTGCGTAGCGAGGCAAGCTCCGGCAGCGACGATACCATCCTGGGTAAGCTGGCCCTGAACCAGAAGGTATTCATCATGGAAAAGGATGTGGGCAACTCCTGGGCCAAGATCCTGTACAACGGGAGCGAAGCCTATGTCTCCAACCTTTACATCAAGATCGTGGACAATTATTCCGTCAAGGACGCCACGGTCACCACGGATAACCTTAACGCCCGGGCCGGTTCCTCCAGCTCCACCGAATCCCTGTTCAAGCTGCCCTTGAATACCAAGGTCAGCTACATCAGCGATGCGGGCAACGGCTGGAGTCTGGTGGAATACAACGACAAGATCTTCTTTGTGGCTACGGATTATCTGGACATCGCCTAACAATGGCAATAAAAAAAGCCCCCTTTGGGGCTTTTTTCATCTTGTCGAAAACCCCCGGGGGTTCGGGGGCCGCAATGCAGTTCGCAAAGGTCGCGCTGCGTC